>DATIGG010000001.1:0-5107 GCA_035454825.1 Thermodesulfobacteriota bacterium
CTCCCCTTAACACCAGAAAACTGAGATAATACAAAACTGCCATCAACCAGTCCACCCTCGCTTCCTTTTAAATACTCTCGATAACTGCTCCAGGGATACTCCGCCGGATCGTTGACCAATTTCGCCCGAAGCGGATTTAAATGGATATAGGCCGAAAGCTCAAGTAAATACGAATCCTTCTCACAAAGAATCGCCTTGTAGCGCCCTTGAAAAAGATGTCCCCAACTCTGGTACCTCAAATTATAATTTCTCGTGTAACGAAATTGAAGGCTCTGCATCACCTTCCAAAGAGGGACCCGCCCTACCTCTATTAACAAATGCAAATGCGTAGGCATCAACACATAAGCATACAACAAAAAACCAAACCGTTCTTTATACTCTTCTAAGAATTTCAGGTATAGCCTATAATCTTGATCCCGTCGGAAAACCTTAAGCCTTCTATTTCCTCGGGCGATGACATGATAGAGCCCTCCTGGATAATGAATCCGTGGTCTTCTCGCCATGACAATCCCTTTATCACAATTGATCCTCTCTGTCAATAGTTAATTAGTTATGCCTGACCCCATATTCCTTCCATATTCCTTTCCTCATACGCTTTGCTCGGCACACTCATGGCTCAACCTCCTCCCTGGTTGAATGACTTGAGTTTTGATGGTAGATTTACTTCGAGTGGGCATCATCCCGTTCCTTCCAACCATGAGGTGCCAGCCTTGTGGCCTTGGGATGAAGGCTCACTCACTTTTCTTCTCTCCTTTCTTCAGCAACTTTTCGATCTTTTCACGGGCAAAAGGACTCCGGGATGACACTCCTTGTTCCCACTTCGAGACGTTTGGGGAACGAGATGCCCCTTGTATATCGGGGGCCATAAGACAAAATCTCTAACGCTATCCACGTAGCGTTTACGTAGCATCTTTTTGAGAAACCCAAAAAGAAAAAGCCCCGAAACTAAAGGGCTTTTTCTTTACAAATTGGTGGAGGCGGCGGGAATCGAACCCGCGTCCGGAAACCTTCCGACAGAACATCTACATACATAGCCTGTATTTTACGTTCATCCCTCAGGCCTCCCACAGGCAGGATTCCCGAGAGACTATCCTATAAGGTTTCGCTCCTCTCCTATAGGCATCAGAGAGGAACTATCCTGTTTTTCTGACATCCTGATCCTGCCCTACAGGCAAGGACAGGGAGGACGCCTAGCTGCCCTTAGGCAGCCAGGGCATAATCGTAGTTGTTTGCGATTATGTTTAATCCCATTTGTTTAACGAGCCAATGGGACCTCGGTATGCAGCCCTGCCGTCAACGATCCCCGTCGAACCCTTTTCGCCCCCTTTCCATCTCACGTTTCATCTCTTTTTTCTTCAGGGTCTCCCGTTTATCGAAAAGTTTCTTCCCTTTCGCAAGACCCAGATCCACTTTGACTTTACCATTGACAAAATAAAGCTTGAGCGGAATTAAAGTATAACCTCTTTGCTCGACTTTGCCGATCAGCCGTTTAATCTCCCTTTTATGAAGGAGGAGCTTTCGGGTCCTCAACGGTTCATGATTCAACCGGTTTGCCTGGGGATAAGGACTGATATGTGCATCAACGAGAAAGACCTCACCTCTTTTGATATCTCCATAACTATCTCCCAGGTTGACCTTCCCGTCCCGTAAGGACTTGACCTCCGAACCCAGAAGAGATATCCCGGTCTGATACTTTTCCTCAATAAAATAATTGTGAGAAGCTTTCTTGTTCTGACAGATCAATTTTTCAGCCATCTCTCGAGACCACGCAAAGAGCAAAGGGCATAGAGTTGCAAAAATCCAAAACCTCATATAATTTTAGCGAATTGAATAGATTAAATCAATGATCAATGAGGTCTGGATTTTTCCCCTCACCCTCGCCCTCTCCCACCATGGGGAGAGGGGAAAAGGCCGAGAGTCGCAAGGCGAGCAGACTGAAGTCTGCGGCTACCATTCTTCCGCATTCCGAAATCCGCATTCCGAAATCGGTTCACACACGGGCAGGCAGTTCGATCAGGAAAGTTGTGCCACTGGGAAGGTTATCCCGGACCCGGATGTAGCCGTTGTGATCGGCAACGATGGTATTCACAATCGTGAGCCCGAGCCCTGTCCCGCTCTTTTTGGTGGAATAGTAAGGCTCAAAAAGCTTTCCCTTGTCTTCATCCGGGATCCCGCGGCCATTGTCGCTGACTTCGAGGCGGACGATCTGGAGTCTCGGATCGTAACTCGTCCGGATCCTGATCTCCCCTTCCCTCCCGACCGCTGCAAGACTATTTTTAATCAGGTTGATCAAGACCCGCTTCATCTGTTCCCGGTCGATATTGAAGACAGGAAGGTCCTGGGGATTGAACTCGAAACGGACCTCCTTCCGGGCATCCTGGAAAAGAACCAGTGTCTCTTTGACGATCTCGTTCAGATGATTCGGCGTCGGGTTGGAGGCAGGAAGCCGGGCAAAGTTCGAAAATTCATTAACCAAATTCTTAAGCTCGCCCACCTGATTCACGATCGTCCGGGTGCATTCATCGAAGACAGCCCCATCCTCCTGAAGCTTTTCGAGATAGCGTTTTCTCAGCCGCTGGGCAGAGAGCTGAATCGGAGTCAGAGGATTCTTAATCTCATGGGCAATCCTCCGGGCCACCTCTCTCCAGGCAGCCACTCTCTGGGCCTTGATCATCTGGGTCAGGTCATCGAAGAGAGCGACTACGCCGATCGACTTTCCTTCTTCATCTTTTAGATTTGTCAGGTTGATCAGAAGGGTCTGAGATTTTCCCTTCAGGTTCACCGTCACCTGTCTCTGAATCGATTCCTTCTGGGAGGACCGGAGTTCAGCCAGTAATTCCTCCTCGATCTGAGGAAGATAAGCCTGTGCCAATATCTCAAAAAGCCTCTTCCCGATGACCTCTTCACCCCGGATGCCCAGCATCTGCTCGGCAGAGGTATTGATGGTGGTGATCATTCCCTTCTCATCGGTGGAGATCACTCCTGCCGCCACATTTTTCAGAATGATTTCCATATATTTTTTCCGCTGCTCCAGCTCGAGCCGGCTCACCTGGAGATCTTCGGTCATCTGATTGAAGGATCGGACGAGCATCCCTATCTCGTCTGCCGCCTTCATCGGGATCCGGAAGTTCAGATCCCCGGTTGCAATTCGACTGGTTGCCTCTGCCAGTTCCTTAATGGGAACCGTGATATCCTTGGCGAGATGAAAACCAAACCAGGTTGCCGAGAAGACGATGAGAAGGGTGACCATCAAAAGGGCCATCATGTAACTGGACTTGATCGGTTTTTTCAAAATCTTAAGCTGCCTATACTCCACAAAGGCATGAGAGATCTCCCGCATCTTAACGGACAGACTTTTGGGAATGAAATGGGAGGTGGCTACGACCCCGATAATCTCTCCTCCCGGTGCATGCGCAAGAGGAGCAATACCAAAGATCATCTCTCCTTCACCCACGGACAAGATTCTTGCAGCTTCCTTTCCCGAAAACCCGGCATCGAGAAGATCTTTCGGCGGCTGGAGGGCAAGGGATCGGAGAACAGGGTCTTCCACTCTCAACGAATCTCCATCTTCTTTGAAAAACAGACCGAGGGTGCTGAGGCGATATTCCTCTCGCTTCGATGCAAGCTGTTCGATCAGCAGGCTTCTTCCCTTCTCTCCCTTAATGGCCTCCTGCCTTGAAATCGATTGGCTGATCTGATGGGCTGAGGAAACCAAGTGGTTCGCCACATCTCGATAGTAGGTCTGGGCCACCTCCAGGGCCCCTTGAAGGGATTGCTCCACCTGGGCGCTGAACCAATGCTCCACACTGTTGGTAATGAATCCGGCGGCCACCAAAAAGAGGAGGATCGTGGGGACCAGGGAAAGACTGATAAAGGCCACGACCAACTTCGTTCTCAGCTTGGCTCCAAGGACTTTTCGCCGCCGTTCAAAGATCAGTTTGACGAGGTTGCGGATTACGAGAAAGATCAGAAGGAGGATGAGGATGATGTTGATATTGATCAGGCTGAAGATGATGATGTTTTTGGCGACAGGAATCCTTCCGATCACCTGCGGAAATTTGATCTCGATGGCGGTCAGCAGGAGGATGAGAATCGAGACGACCCCGATGATGATCAGTTCATTACGCCGTCTCTTGGATTCCGGAGAAAGTTCTTTTTCCATCATTGGCTATTTAACTATGCCTTTTGAATCCCCCCTCCTCTTCTGTAAAAAGGCGGGGACGGATTTCAGGGATACAGGGGTTCGACATGCCAGTCGGTTTCAAAACCCCAGAGGGATGCAAAGAAGTAGAGATATTCCAAATGAAGGGGAAGCTTGACCGGATCCAACTCCGTCTTGATGCGAAGGTAGGTCAAAACATCGAGCTTGATCTCCGAAGAAAGTTTGATCTCGGCCTCCTGGACCTTGGCCATCCATCTTTTGGCTTCCTCAAAATTCTGGGTCACTCTGGAGATTCCCTTCTCCCCGAGGGTCACCTGATATTCCTTCTGAATCGGACTATACTCAACCGTGTGTTGGAATTGAAGGGAAGCCACCTTCCGATCCCTCCACCAACTTCTCACCTGACAGAGTTGGAGGTAAAAGGTTAACGTCGTAGGAATCCCCGTTTGGATGGCCTCTTCTATCTTTTCCGTGAAGCAATTCTCAACGCTGAAACTGACCCTCCAATTTCCATTTGAGCCCTTTATCTGGACCTCGCGAATCGATGCCTTTTGAGAGAAAACCCATGGGGGAAATGATAGAATTAGAAAGAGAACCAGTCCTCCAAAAATCCAGCGATTGCGAATTCTGTTTATCATAAGGCTAACGAAGACCCTTAATTCCAAATGTCGAAGCTCATCCCTTCCGTCAAGGAGGGCTGCTTGAAATAATAGAGAGGAAGTGCGAAGAGAACCATAAGCCGAGTTCTGTCCCCTTTGAGACCGCCTTCTCGGCAGTCTCCCAGGGGGATGGTCATTTATCTAGGACCCTGATTGCTCGGGATCTCAAGCGACCTTACCCGCCCCGCCTTTTTCCGCCAAAGGGCCAGACAAATTCGAATGGGCTCTTCTTACCCCTTCTCAGGGGAGCGGGGCCTATTTGGTCTTGCTCCGGGTGGGGTTTACC
>DATIGG010000002.1:0-6403 GCA_035454825.1 Thermodesulfobacteriota bacterium
CTCCCCTTCAGGGGGAGGGTCGGGGTGGGGGTGGGGTTAGGTGACTCGTTTGTCTGAGCAGAATTGACTGGGTTTTCATAAACAATTATCTCCGCGTCGTGTAGTAAAGTCCTCATACGGACTGGTTTTTGATATTCTTGATAAGCGCTGAGAGTGAGATCTTTTTACGAAAGAGATCGAGAAGTCCTCTCGGGATGAAGATAACGACTCCAACAACAATGATCCCGAGGATGAGCATATGAATCGTTAAGAACTGTCCCCATACGGTTTCTGAGATCAGCTCAAGGAGAAAAGCCCCTATGATCGGGCCCAGCACGGTCCCGGCACCTCCGAGCATCATCATGACGAAGGCCTTTACGGCAATCATGATGTCGAAGACCGTGGCAGGCTCAATAAAACTGAACCAATAGGCAAAAACTCCACCCGTCAGCCCTGTGAGGAACGCAGAAATTGCCCAACCGATCACTTTACAGGTAGGGGCGAAAATTCCAGAGGCCTCGGCTGCATCTTCATTGTCCCGGATGGCCCGAAGAGCATATCCCAGGCGTCCCCGGGCGATGAAAAAGTTTGTAAAGAGGGTCAGGAGAAGAAGCCCGAACATGATGAAATAGATCATGGCATAGAAACTCTGGATCTCCATTTTTGGGAGAGGAAGGGTGATGCCTTTTCCCCCTCCCGTGAAGCTTCCCCAATCTAATGCAATCTGCTCGACCGCACGGTTGATTCCAAGGGTGGCAATAGCAAAGTAATGGCCCCTTAACCTAAGAATGGGCAGGCCTACGAGGATGGCAAAGATGGCCGCGAGAATGGCTCCCACGAATACTCCTGACCACCAGAGAAATCCGAGGCGAAGCATGAGCATGGCGGTTGTGTAAGCGCCAATGCCAAAGAAGACGATATTTCCAAAGGCAGCATATCCTGCAAACCCGGCGATGATGTTCAAGGCTCCGGTGATGATGGCATACATAAAAATGGAGGTCATCACCCTGATCCAATAACCTTGGATCCATAAGGGAAGGACCATGAATCCGATCGCCACCAGGATTCCAACGATGATGTGATTCTTCTTCACTGCCACATCCGCTCCATCATGTTGACGCGGTCATGTTTATACGGATACTGACAACCGAACGTCTTTTTATCTGACACGGACACTGTCACTCACACCGTGTTTACTTATACTTTGCCCCCACAATTCCTTTGGGCATGAAGATCAGGACCAGGATCATGATGATGGCGCTGATTGCTTCCTGAAACCCTGTGCCCAGGAACCTTGCGCCCATGGTCTCAACAATGCCGAGGATAAGACCCCCTATAATTGCGCCTATCACATTTCCAAGGCCCCCCAGAACACAGATGATGAAGGCTTTCATGATAAAGAAGCCGCCTTCAAAAGGGGTGAAGGATTGAACCATGGAGATCAACGACCCACAGGCTCCTGCAAGGGCTGCACTGACCGCAAGCGTAATCGAGTAAACCTTGGCCACATTCACTCCAACGATCTCGGCTGCCTGCCTGTTCTGTGCCGTGGCCCTTATAGCATTTCCAGTTCGGGTCTTTGTCAAGAAGAGTTGAAGAAGGCCGGTTAAAAAGACACAGATCCCGAGGGTGGCCAGCCGAATATAAGGGATGTTGATGTTTCCTATCTGAAAATTGGTCCCGGAGTACGAGGGGGTTACGGAACGGTAATCCCCTGTGAAGATGATTAAGACCACATTGATGAATACTAAATCCAACCCAAATGTAAGGATCAGGCTTAAGAAAATACCGACTTTGACCACGAAATTCAGAAGATATTTTTGAGTACAGTAACCGATGATGAAAAGAACGAACATGGAAGCAGGAATGCTGAGGAAAGGATCGATGCCGACATATTTGAAAAGGAAGAAAGTGATAAAGGAGCCGATGACGATCATGGTCCCATGGGTGACATTGATGACATCCATCACGCCCCAGGCCAATGAAAAACCTACGGCGATGTTGGCATAGATGGCGCCCAGAAAAATCCCATTCAAAAGGACCTGAAGGACCAAAGATTTTCACCCCTTAACAATCCGGTCGGAATTTTAACATGGCGGAAGAGTTTGTCAATAGAAATATATGAGAGATTTCGTGACCCCGACGGGATCGATTGGACCGGAGTAGTCTCCCCGCCGAAACCTTGAAATGCGGATCATTGGAGAGGGGATGATGGCAGGGTAGTGATCCAAATTTTTTCCTTGACACGGCGGGCAAATTGAATGATCATAAATTGAGAGAGATCATCCGGAAGTCATTCGATCAGATTTTAAAACCCACGCTTCTTTTTGGCGATTATCCTCAGGCGCCCTCTCGGGTCTTTCATATAAAGAAATCCATTGTTCTCCTAATCTCTTAGTGATTCAATCCCGGAGTAACTTGACCGGGACCACCACGCGTGAGCTTGAGCGGAAATGAAAAGATAGATATTCATCCAATGGGAAGCCTGGTCTTTTGCTATGTTTGTTGCTAAATAAGTAAGGAGGGATACATATGGCAAGGCATACTCTTTCCGGGGTCGTTCTGAAGGAGACCTTCTTCAGTTTTCGAAGAAGGTGGATTACCCGTTTTATCCTCATGAATTTTGTTTACATCGTTGCGATCATCGTTTTGGTGCTGGTAATGGCTCAGGAAAAGAAAACATTTTCATCTTTTTCTAATCTAAGGCAACCCTCAGAGGATTACCGCATCAAGGATAAACTTTATTCAATCCTGAGGACAAAGGGCTACAGTCTCGGGCAAGGGCTCGACATTGGAGAAGCAATTCTTAAGAAGTCAAGAGAATTGGGACTACCATCGGCCCTGATCATGGCGGTCATCCACGAAGAATCCGAATTCTATCCGAATGCCAGGTCTGATAAAGGGGCTCAAGGACTCATGCAGATCATGCCTGAAAAATGGGATGAATACGTCGCCAAGCTCAATTTGAAAGTCGACCGGAGGGCAATGACTGATCCGCTCATGAATATCAGTATAGGATCCCAGATCCTCAAGGATCTCTACGATCGATATGCTCATATACAGAATCATAAAACAAGAATGGCCAAGGTCCTGACCGATTACAATAACGGTGAAAGCGCTACGAACCCGAATCTCGAATACGCCATCCAGGTAAGTCGTAGAAAAATGGAGTACGAAGAGAAGTTACAATAGTGTATCTTGTGGAAAACGAAAGACCCAACTCGCTTCTAATCGTCCTGACTTTCCTTGCTCTGGCTTTAGCATACGTCTCGATTTCCAGCCAGAGGGCGGATTCCCAGGTCATTTCGGATGAGAAAGAAAAAGTCAAGCTCGATGTGCCCTATGAACCAAGCTCGGAGGAGGTTGTTCGGGCAATGCTGGAGATTGCCAAAGTGGACAAAAATGATCTTGTCTATGACCTCGGTTGCGGGGATGGACGAATCGTCATTGCCGCCGCTCAAAAAACAGGCGCCCGCGGGGTCGGTGTCGACCTGGATCCTGCGCGAATCAGGGAAAGCTTGGAGAATGCCCGTAAGGCCAATGTAGCCGATCGGGTGCAGTTTTATCAGGAAGATTTATTCGGGACGAAAATCGGCAAGGCGACAGTAGTCATGTTGTATCTCTGGCCGGAAGTCAATTTGAAGTTGCGGCCGAAACTCTTCCGCGAACTGAAACCGGGCACTCGGGTCGTATCCCATAGCCATGACATGGGAAGCTGGGAACCTGACCAGTCGATTACAACATCCGACGGACATAAGGTTCACTTCTGGGTGGTACCGGCAAATGTGACGGGGACTTGGGTATGGGAAATGCCAGGGCAGAAGGAGCGCTATATTCTGAAACTCAGACAACAGTTTCAAAAAGTTGCTGGAACGCTCCAGTTGGGATCTAACGAAATTCCTGTTAAGAATTTGGAATTAAGAGGAGATGGGTTTCAATTTACTGCTGAGCAGCTCTTCAAGGGACAGAAGCAAACCCTAAGTTTTATGGGGCGTGTGCAGGACCATCTCATCAAAGGCACCGCACAGGTGATGACTGCGGGTTTCCAAGAGGAGCGAACCTGGATAGCCCAAAGAAATCCCTCCTCCATGAACCTTCGGATCTACGAATAATGCGGCAACACAGGGAGCTATTTCAGCTTCAATTCGACGCGGCTGTCTTTCAGTTTTTCCTTCTTTTCAGGGGCGAGGGACTTGGGTTCAAGGGTGAAGATTCTCTCTGCTTCGATCTTTCCTGATTTTATAACAGCATCTTTGACCTTCATGGCCCGTTCAGTGGCCAGGGAGCGCAGGTCACTCTCTTTCACTTCGATATAGGTCAACATTAGTTTTTCCATCTCCGGGGCAGGGATGTCTTTGGCCATGCCCAGGATATTTTTCGGTTTGGGGAACTTCTCCTCTTTGTAGGCCATCTTCAGGTATTTTTCATATTCCTTTTGCTCGATTTTAACCTCATCCACAGGAACAGCCGGTTCCCCTTTCTTCAGCATTTCCTTGAGTTTCTGAGCTTTCAATTTCCTTTGAAAGAGAAATTGCTTCAACCCCTCTCTGTCTCTCTCGAGGTCCACATGGCCCTCGAGATCCAGCTTGAGGCCAGGCCGGTCCGAGAGGGCCTTGGCCAGGGTGTCAATCTTTTTCAGATTTGGTCCTGTGATCGCGGCCAGCCCGTAATCGAACTCGATATAACTCAATTCTTCTCCACCTCCTCCAACGATTGCTCCGAGAAGGGCAAAAGGAGAGGTTGCAGCCTTTGCGATTAAGTTGAGAATGATTTTCAGAATGACTCCCCAAACACTAAATTTTGGATCGTCGAGACTTCCTGAAACCGGAAGATCAAGTTTGATCTCTCCGTTTCGATTCTTCAGCAAAGCAATCGCCAGTTTTACCGGTAACTTGGTAGCCTGAGGACTCTCGACCCGGTCGCCAAAGGTGAACTGATCGAGGAAGATCACATTTTTGGAATCGAGCTTCCGTTTATCGATCAGATATGTCAGGTCGAGAGAGAGTTTTCCTTTCTGAATCGTATACCCGGCATATTTTCCGGAATAGGGGGTCATGGGGCTGAGATCGATGTCCTTAAATCGGACCTTCAGGTCCACATAGAGGTCCTTCTTTAGAGGGTTGATCTTGCCTGTGATTTCAAGGGGTGCATAGTCGTTCAGCTTAGCCCGTAGTTCCAGATCGCCTGTTGATGACTCTTCGGAGGATAATTCTGAAATCCTGCCGCCCATCTCCGTCAGTTTGGCCGAGTATTCAGGGTCGACCGATTGATCCGTGAAGTCGATCTTTCCTGCCTGAAGGGTGATCGTTCCGATCTTGATATTGCGGGCTGCCCCATTCTCCTTCGGAGGCTCCGCCGTCTTCTTTTCCGTTGAAGGGGAAGACGACTCCTTATTCTTCGCAGCAGGTTCTTTTGAGGCCTCCTCCTTTACAAGGATTTCCTGCAGGTTGAGCGTACCCTTCTGGTTCATCAGGATACGGGCGTAATAATTGCTGAGAGAGATATCTTTGATATCGACTGCAAGGGGATTCGAGTCATAATGGAGATTACTCAAGGAGAGGGTCTCCATCTTCAGGAAGTCTTCGGCATTCTGTTTGTCGATGGAGGCAAAATTGGACAGAAGGATCTCGCCGTCATAGCTTGTCTTGAGTTCTTTGTTATCCGATGTTCCTACGGTCAAAGTTCCCGTCGTCGAGAGGGCCCCGCTGGCGATCGCAATTTTCACCTTTTCTGCAAAATAGGGCTCGAAAGGCTTCAACTCAATCTCTTTCAGAGCTGTTTTTAAGTTTGCAGAGAGAGGGCTGATTCCAACAGGTCCTTCAACAGAGACCATTCCTTTCTGGTTGAGGCGAAGCGAAAGCGCTGCATTCCCTTTCTGGCTCTCTGCTGTTGAGAGGTTATCAGCCCTGAGTCGAAGGTCATCGATTGTCAAGGTGACCGGCTCCGCAGGCCCCTGGTCTTCATGCTTGATCCTGTAGTCGTCCACGGTCACCTTCCCCAGTTTCACCACCCATGGTTTTTCAACCGTTGTTGCCTTTTCCTGAACCGGTTTTTCCTCTTCCGATTTCTTATCCGATTTCGCTGGTTCCGGGAAGAGGCTCTGAAGATTGAGTTTTCCGTCTTTCAACTTCTGGACGAGGAGGGCGCCTCCCTGGGTTGAGAGACTTCCGATCGACAGCTCTTTCTGGACAAGGTCCATCGCCGTATTTTGAATCGTAAGCAGAGGGATATTAAGAAAATCCCCGGGTTCGTTCTTCTTTTTCAGCCTTATCGTTTTCAGGGCAAGAGAGAGGGCTGAGAGCCGGGTGACCGTATCCTTCTCTCTCTTGCTATACTGATAATTGGTCAGGAGATCGAGGTCTCCCTGTTCGATATTGAAAAGGACGCTGTCCTGGTAATAAGGAGCATACTTATTGAGGATGAG
>DATIGG010000003.1:0-2657 GCA_035454825.1 Thermodesulfobacteriota bacterium
GACCTGTGTGAAAGGCAGATTCGGATTTGACTATGTGCACAGTCCTGACCGGCTCACAGAACCTCTCATCAAGGAGGATGGAAATTTTCAGCAAGCCTCGTGGGACAAGGCCCTGGATACCGTCGTGAAAGGTCTGAGAAAGGTTAAGGAGAAACACGGACCGGATGCCATTGGAATCCTGGCCTCTGCCAAGTGCACCAACGAGGAAAACTACCTGCTTCAAAAGATGGCCCGTGCAGCCTTGGGAACGAACAATGTCGACCACTGTGCCCGACTCTGACACAGCTCCACGGTCGCCGGTCTGGCGATGGCCTTTGGAAGCGGTGCGATGACAAACTCCATTGCAGAAATAAGGAATGCAGACTGCATCTTCGTCATTGGCTCCAATACGACTGAAAACCATCCTGTCATTGCGCTCGAAGTAAAAACCGCAGTGCGTCAGAAAAAAGCCAAACTCATTGTGGCTGATCCTCGGAAAATTGAGCTCGTCGACTTTGCAGACCTCTGGCTCCAGCAGAAGCCCGGGACAGATGTGGCCTTGATCAATGGAATGCTACACGCCATTGTCTCCCATGGATGGCTCAACAAGGCCTTCGTGGAGGAGCGTACAGAGGGTTTTGAAGCCTTTGTTCGTTCGATCAAGGATGATGCACCCGAGGCCATGGAGAAGATTACAGGTGTGCCGGCAAAGGATATTGTGGAGGCTGGAAGGCTCTATGCCCAGTCTCCAGCTTCTTCCATTGTCTATGCGATGGGGATCACCCAGCATGTCACAGGAACGAACAATGTCCTGGCCCTGGCAAACCTGGCCATGGCCACCGGACAGATCGGCAAGCCCTCCTCAGGGGTCAATCCCCTTCGGGGTCAGAACAATGTACAGGGTTCCTGCGACATGGGCGGACTTCCCAATTTCTACACCGGGTATCAGCGGGTCGATGATGAGGCGGTCCGGCAGAAGTTTGAAAAGGCCTGGGGCGTCTCCCTTTCTCCTCAGCCAGGACTTACCTTGATGGAGATGATGAAAGAAATCGGCGAGGGAAAGATGAAAGCCCTCTTTATCCTTGGCGAAAACCCCTTGCTTTCGGATCCTGATGCAGGCAAGGTCATTGAAGAGCTGAAGCATCTCGACCTGCTTGTAGTCCAGGATATCTTTCGCTCTGAGACTGCGGAGCTGGCCCATGTCGTTCTTCCGGGAGTAAGCTTTGCTGAAAAGGACGGAACTTACACCAATACAGAACGCCGGGTGCAGCGTGTCCGAAAAGCCATCGAACCGATTGGGAACTCACGGCCCGACTGGCAGATCACCTCTGATCTCTCTACGAGGCTGGGCTATCCGATGAACTATGCTTCACCGAAAGAGATTATGGATGAGATCAATTCTTTGACGCCTTCTTACGGAGGCATGCGATACGATCGCCTGGAAGGACTGGGACCCCAGTGGCCCTGTCCTTCGGCTGATCACCCCGGAACTCCATTCCTCCATAAAGATCGGTTTGCCCGGGGCAAGGGGAAATTTCATGTCACCCCATATGCTCCTGCACCGGAGCTTCCGGATGAGAAATACCCTTTCCTTCTGACTACAGGCCGGGTGCTCTACCATTACCACACCATGATCAGCCGGAAGTCGAAGGGCCTTTCCGAGATCTACCCGGAAGGGATGGTCGAAATCAACCCTGAGGATGCAACGCGTTTAGGCATCAAACCGGACAATGGGCTGGTGGAAGTGGCATCCCGCCGGGGCAAAGTGCGTGTGAAGGCAAAGGTATCAGACCATCTTCCTCCCGGGGTTGTCTTCATGACCTTTCACTTCAAGGAAGCAGCAGCCAATCTCTTAACGATCGATACCCTGGATCCCGTAGCCAAGATCCCCGGCTTTAAGGTCTGCGCCGTCAACATCCAGAAGATTTAATTGAAATGCGATTTGGGTTTCATATTTCCATAGCCGGCGGGTTTTCGAAGATCGTTGAAAGAGCGAATGTACGGGGCTGTGAGACCATCCAGTTCTTCTCACGAAACCCCCGAGGCTGGAAATATTCTCCCCTTGACTTGGAGGATGTAGAGCGGTTTCGCTCCTCGATCGAGTCCTCCCATCTTTTCCCAATCTTTCTCCACCTTCCGTATCTCCCCAATATGGCTTCTCGGAAATCAAAATTTTATAACCGATCCATCGATTCCATTGTTACTGACCTGGAGAGAGCGGAGCAACTGGGGGCTCACTACCTGATCATCCATGTCGGCCACAGGGGGGAATCATCGGAAGACGAGGCCATTGATACTGTCGCTCAGGGAATCGATCAGGCCTTTGAACGGGTAAAGAATCCTGTCATCCTTCTGATGGAGAACACGGCTGGGCAGGGATCAGAGATCGGGTACACCTTCGACCAGATCAAGAGGATCATTGATAGGGTTCATGAGAAAAGGAGAATGGGTGTCTGCCTCGACATCGCCCATACCTTTGAGGCAGGGTACGATCTATCTCATAGAGATGGAATTGAAAGGACCATCGAATCCTTCGACAAAACGATTGGATTAAAACGGCTTCACCTCCTCCATCTGAACGATTCAAAGACCCCGTTGGGTTCGAGAAGAGACCGACATTGGCACATCGGCGAGGGATATATCGGACTTGAAGGATTCAGCTACTTAATCAACCATCC
>DATIGG010000004.1:0-2808 GCA_035454825.1 Thermodesulfobacteriota bacterium
GTCCCCCCCTGGTCGACCCATGTCCATGATGCCGCTTGCTGCCGTCTTTCGGACCGGCACCGATTCCCCGGTCAACAGGGACTCATCTACAGAGAGATTGACACAGGAGAGGACAATGGCGTCAGCCGGCACACGATCCCCTTCACTTAAAGCCAACATGTCACCGCGGACGACATCACGACCGGCGATTCGTATTTGTTTTCCCTCACGGATAACTAGGGCGCGAGGGCTGGAAAGGTCACGGAGGGCTTCCAGGGCTCGTTCTGTTTTTCGTTCTTGGTAGAGTGTGATCCCCATCACCACAAAGACAAAACCCAACAGCATGAAAGCCTCTTTGACGTCGCCCATAATAAGATAAAGTGACCCGCAGGCCACAAGGAGCAAAAACATCGGTTCCCGCACAACTTCGAAGGCAATAGCCGAGATGCTGCGTTTCTTGGTGGAGGGCAATTCGTTAAAGCCCTCTTCCTTCAATTTCTGGGCTGCTTCGCGCTCAGACAGGCCGGTGAGGCTGTTGATATCTTTAATGTTGAAATTTTTCGCCAAAGATCCCTTCTCCCTCAAGAAAATAGTCTAATAATTCGGATTCCCTATTGCCTGCAAACATTTTGGAACCGCTTGGAATACCGGCAATGGATAGAACAACTAAAAAATAACGCAACCTGGATAAGGTTGCTTAAAGTATTAAATAACACAGGATCACCCCAACTCAAAGAACGAACATGAAAAACGATAAGAATCAGGGTTAGAGATGTTTTGATCTGATTTGTTCAATGGTTTCCGTAAGGGGCACCGGATCCAAGATGAGGAGCACCATCCAATAGAACTTGTTTATTTGCGATTGAAGAAGGGGTGATAATTAAGGTGTCAAAGACACGTTGACGACGAGAATTTCTGAGTGACCTGCCGTCCGGACAGGAGGACCCCAGACCTGGATGCCGCTCGTCACGAAAACATGGGTGTGATTCTTCAGCTTGTATCCCCAGCTCAATTCATAACGGCGCTCAGTGATGAAATTTACAGAAAACAATTGCCCGTTGTGCGGATGGCCCGAGAGCAGGATATCGGCGCCGCTGTGGCTGACATTGTCAAGATCGGTCGGCCGGTGTTCCAGGACGATGACAGGCAAGTTCCTGTCGCAGTCCCGCAAAAGCTCCTCGATCGATTTCCGGCCTGCGGATCGCCCGTCTTTCCGGGCAACAAGGTAAAAAGCGTTGTCGATTTGTTCGACAGTGTCCTGAAGGAGGCGAATCCCGGCTTGATTGAAAAATGTCATCGCTTTGGCGCGTTGCAAATCATGATTTCCGGGAACCCCGTAGACCCCGTATTTGGGCTTCAGGCGCCGGAATTGGGCTTCGAACTCTCCCAACTTCTCGCCCTGCCGATCGCCTTCGAGCACGTCACCTCCGATCAGAACGATATCCGGGTTGACAGCGTTGACCTTTTCTATGAACCGCTCCATCAAATGGCGGTTGGTGGTCTCCCGGAAATGAAAATCGGAGGCAAAGGCGATTTTTAACTGCCGAATACCAGAAGATTTCCGTGGGATTTCAATCGAATGCTCCCGGATCTGCGGATAATTATTCTGTACTGCACCAATCACCACGACGGCTACGGGCACCGCCAGACCCAGAAATAACCGGGTCTGCCGGAATCGTTGTTTTTTTACTGCTTCCTTGGATAAGATTCTTGTCACCCGACCAAAACCGAGAGCAAGATCCAGAAGGATGACGAAAAGGACAAGGTAAAGCAGGAGGGGCAGAGAAAAATAACCGGCAGTCATAATAAAATCGGCCCATCCCATACCCGAAGCATGAGATAGCGTTTCAGCGATCGGGAAGGCCAGCACGAGGAAACTATAGAAGATAATGAAAAAGATTTTGAAAAGCCTTTTCGGGATCAGCTTCCAGATACGAAACCCAGCATAGATTATCAGAGGCGAGCACAATAAGATCTCTTTTAGCAAAAACATCGCTAAAACTTATAAAACGTGAGCTTGTTTTTTCGCAAGGGCTGGGTTCATGACGGGGACTCCTTTTATTTCAGTGAACAATGAGCGGCTTCACGAGCATTGCCTGGGGAAACAGAATGAAATAAGCTTGAAAGTCAACGGTCACTGTTAGAAATATCAACACCTGGTGAAATAATCCAGAAGAGGATAAAATGTTCCCAACCCTAATTTTTACTCGAAGCGCAGGGCTTCGATAGGATTAAGTAAAGAGGCCTTTCTCGCAGGGTAAAATCCGAAGAAGACTCCTACAGAACCGGCAAAGGTAAAAGCCAAGAGAATGGCTTCTACCGATAGAAGGGTAGGCCATTCTGCAAAGGTGGATAGGACATAGGTTCCAGAGATGCCTATGGCGATTCCCAAGATTCCCCCGATGAGGCTGAGAATCAGGGATTCGATTAGAAACTGAAGAAGAATGTCTCTGCTCCTGGCTCCCACGGCAATCCGTATCCCGATCTCCTTCGTCCTCTCCGTAACCGAGACGAGCATGATATTCAGGATCCCGATCCCACCCACAATCAAAGAGATCGAAGCAATGGCTCCCAAAAGCAGAGACATCACATCGGCCGATTCTTCCGCACCCGCCATGACCTCGGTAAGGTTCCTGACTGTAAAATCATTCTCCTCGTTCGGTGGAATCCGGTGTCTCTGGCGGAGGAGGGCTTTGATCTGTTGTTCCGCCTCTTTCATCAGTTCCAGGTCTCTAATCTGGATTGAAATGCCTCTCACCATCCCTGGAAATTCCATTCCAAAGAGCCTCTTTTGAGCGGTCGTCAAAGGGACCATTATGGTGTCATCAT
>DATIGG010000005.1:0-2524 GCA_035454825.1 Thermodesulfobacteriota bacterium
TATGCCGAAGCGGCTTCGCGCAGGCAGGTTCTTCAGGTCTAAAGAGTCCCCAACCATATTCTGACCAAACTATTTTTTATTAGGTCTCTTTCCACCCGGCGCAGGGGTAGAGGGCTCTTGCATCTTAATGACTTCTGTCCCGGGCGGGATGGTAAACTGGAAGATGGAATTAGAAAGCCCGACATTCGTCTTGATATCCACAAACCGGGTTCGCGTCACATTTCCCATGCCATCGAAGACATCGGCCTGAAGAACGATATAGGTCTTTTTATCGACTGTCAAAGTCAACTTCGACAAAGTGGCAAGCGGCTCCTTAGGAGCTAACTCGACGACGTAGTTGTCCTCTTTTTGAGAAACGGATTCATTCAGATTGAGGAGGTTGAAGTCCCGATTGAGACTTCCCTCTCCAGCCAGGAAAGCGAGAGGCGTTTTCTCTTTGAGAACGGTTGAAATATTGGAAACGAGAACCTGCTTTTCTTCTGGCTGATAATACCAGAGGTTGTGGCCATCCGATATAAGCTTCTGGTTGGGAACCGTATAGTCCCACCGCATCATCCCTTTCTTCTTAAAATAGACCTTCCCTTCTCCTTTGTCGGATTGTCTCATCACCTTGCCGATATATTCCTGTATAAAATTGGCTTCGAAGTCGTTTGTCTTTTCATACCGGCTTTGGATCTCATTCAACACTGCCTGGCCGGTTGCGCAAAAGGCCACCGAATCGAAGAATAGATGAAATAGGATAACGACAGAAAAGATCAACAGAAATATTTTTCTCATCCTTAGCAACCTCTCCCTTCCCAGCATTATGACGATGAATGATAAACCCTGAATAAGGAACTGTTCATTGTTCATCAATCACTGTCCACCGTCTATTGTTCATCGTTTATGGTTCAATCTTCTTCACCAGAACTTCTCTGGCCTTGATCCCATCGGAAGGTCCCACCACCCCTTCCTCCTCCATCTTTTCCACGATGCGGGCCGCTCGATTGTAGCCGATTCGAAATCGCCTTTGGATCAGAGAGATAGAAGCCTGTCCGGTCTCGGCCACGAAGGCCACTGCCTCATCATACTTCTCGTCGTATTCATCCTCCTCTGCTCCTGCCGCCTCTTTTTCCTTTTTCACCTCGGCGAGAACCGAAGGATCTAAATAAGAAGGCTTCCCTTGTTTTTTCAAGAAATCAACGACCCGCTTGATCTCTCCGCCGGAGACGAAAGCGCCATGAAGACGGATAAGTTTTGAACTGCCGGGTGGAAGAAAGAGCATATCGCCAGCTCCCAGGAGGTGTTCCGCACCGATCGTGTCCAGGATGGTCCGGGAATCCACTTTGGAGGTAACCTGAAAGGAGATCCGTGCAGGAAAGTTTGCTTTAATGATCCCGGTGAGCACGTCGACGGAGGGTCGCTGGGTAGCCAAGACGAGATGGATGCCCACTGCCCTCGCCATCTGGGCGAGCCTCGTGATGGCCTCCTCTACCTCTCTCGATGAGATCATCATCAGGTCTGCCAATTCGTCGATCACCACCACAATATAAGGGATCCTTTCCATAGGCTCCGTTACTTTTTCTTCATTTCCCTCCAAGACATCGCCCTTCCGTTTATAGACCTTCCCCTTCTCTTTCAGTTCCTTCTCCATCCGCTGATGGTAATGTTCAATATTCCTTACCCCCTTTTCAGCCAAAACCGAATACCTTCGTTCCATCTCTTCCACCAACCATTTGAGGGCCGCCGCTGCCTTTTTCGGGTGGGTTACAACAGGAAGGAGCAAATGGGGGATGCCTTCGTAATCGGAGAGTTCTAACATCTTCGGGTCGATCATGAGGAACCGCACCTCTTCCGGAGTGGACTTGAAGAGAATGCTGCAGATCATTGCATTGATGGAAACGCTTTTCCCCGAACCGGTTGATCCGGCCACCAGGAGATGGGGCATTCTTCCGAGATCAACGACAAAGGGCTCTCCCGCAATATCCTTTCCCAGTCCAAAGGAGATTTTTGATTTGAAACCTCGGAAAGGATCCGAATCGATGATCTCTTTGAGATAGACGGTCTCCCGATTGGTGTTGGGAACTTCGATGCCCACGACGGCCTTTCCTGGAATGGGGGCGACGATACGAATGGACAGAGCGCTCAAAGCCAGGGCCAGGTCATCGGCCAGGTTGACAATCCGGCTGACTTTCACGCCAGGAGCCGGCTCGAATTCATAGACCGTGATCACAGGGCCGGGCCTGACCTCGACCACCTTTCCTTCCACCCCATAATCCAAAAGTTTCTTCTCCAAAATACGGGAGTTCATGATCAAGCTGTCACGGTCGATCTTCTGCCTCTTCTCTACCTCGGCTTCGAGCAACGAAATAGAGGGAAGCTGGAAACCTTTTGAGGCCTCCAAAAATTCGAACGCCTCCTGTTTTATTTCCTCTTTTTTCGGAGAGGGCGACGGCTTTTCTACTACGACTGCGGGGAGGGTCTCCTTCGTCTCTTTTTTCTCCTGCTTTTGCTTCACTAACTTCTTTTCCCTCTCCGCGCCTTC
>DATIGG010000006.1:0-3948 GCA_035454825.1 Thermodesulfobacteriota bacterium
TCCAAGATCCTCAACGGTCTGAGGAAGGCCTGCGAGAAGAGACCGATCAGCATCAATGTCATTGAGAAGATCGCCAACCGGATCGAACTTCATTTCCAGGAAAAGGCGGAGAGGGAGATCGGCAGTTCAGAGGTCGGTGAGAAGGTGATGGAGGAACTCCACCGGCTCGACGGGGTAGCCTACGTCCGTTTTGCCTCAGTCTATCGGCAGTTCAAAGATATCCAGGAGTTCATGGATGAACTAAAAGACCTCTTAGGAAACCGGGAAGAAATCAAGAGGAAGTAGGAGAATCTCGTTGAAACCCCTCAGTTTTGGGACAGGACCAGGGTAGTCTCCCCTCCGAAACCTTGAAATGCGGATCATTGAAGTGGGGACAATCGCCGGGTACCGCTGAAGGCGCCGTTTTACAGGCATCTATTCCGTGGTTCATCGGTCAAATGTGCCGCTTCAAGTTTTCTCCGGAGAGACCATCCCGGTCCTGCAGTTAGGTCTTGGCCATAAATGATCAATGATGTGCAGGATTGAATTCAGTTCTGGCTTTCACTGCTCATTGCCAATTGATCGTTGAACATTTTGCACTGATTATTTTGATGGGATTTCTATTGATGACTGATGAACAGTGGATGAAACAGGTCCTGCGACTGGCAGAAAAGGGAAGGGGAAGGACCTCACCCAATCCCATGGTGGGGGCGGTTTTAGTCAAGGGGGGTAAGATTGTAGGGAAAGGCTACCATGCCAAAGCAGGGGAGGCTCATGCAGAAATCATTGCCCTTCAACAGGCCGGAGAAAGCGCGAGAGGGTCGACCCTTTATATCAATCTGGAGCCATGCATCCATTATGGGAGGACACCCCCTTGTGCTCCCCGTGTGGTCGAGGCACAGGTGAAGAGAGTGGTTCTTGGGATAAAAGATCCCAATCCCCAGGTAAAGGGGAGGGGCATTAAACAGCTGAGAGAGGCAGGGGTCGACGTCCAGATGGGTGTTCTGGAGAAGGAGTGTCAAAGGATCAATGAGGCTTTTTTCAAGTACATGGTGAAGGAAGAGCCCTTTGTTATTCTGAAGGTTGCTTCAACCCTTGACGGCAAGATTGCCACACGGGGTGGTGATTCCAAATGGATTACAGGTGAGACATCGAGGCGCTTTGTCCACCGGCTCAGAGATCAGGTAGATGGGGTCCTGGTAGGGATCGGCACGGTATTAAAAGACGACCCCATGCTCACGACACGAATCGAAGGAGGTCGTGATCCCTATCGGATTGTGTTGGACAGCCGGTTAAGAATTCCAGAAAGGGCGAGAATATTCGAAGGGACCCCCTCAAGGGTGATCATTGCGACCACGAAGAAGGGATCGAAAGAGAAAATGGAAAGGCTTAGGGAGAGGGGGGTTCAGGTCCTGATCTTCGATTCAAAAGGAGGGAGGGTTAATCTAAAGACCTGCCTTAAAAGATTGGCAGCCATGGGGGTTATGACTCTCTTGGTGGAAGGAGGAAGCCGGGTCAATGGTTCTTTCCTGGACGAGAGGGCCGTGGATAAATTCTACTTCTTCTTCTCTCCGAAATGGATTGGCGACCCGGAGGCGCCTGGAGTCTTTGGAGGGAATGGCGTGAGAGATCTTAGAGAGGTGATCAAGACTCAGGAAATTCATGTGAGAAAGATGGGAGATGATTTTCTTCTGAAAGGTTATGTCCAGACAGGGAGTGATGGGTGTTTACAGGAATTGTAGAAGATAGGGGGAAAGTGATCCGGGTGGAGCATCAGGGCCAGACCAAGAAATTGGCCCTGGAAATTCCCATGGGTTTGACAGAGATATCGCTGGGTGATAGTATTAACGTGAGCGGGGCCTGTCTGACGGTTGTGGAGAAGAAGGGGTATGTGATTAGCGTAGAGGCGTCCGCGGAGACTCTTCAGAGGACGACGTTGAATGAGATCAAGGAAGGAGAAGAAGTCAATCTTGAAAGGGCCCTTCGGCTCATGGACCGTCTGGGCGGACATATCGTCACCGGTCATATCGATGGGATCGGGACGATTATTGAAAGGCGGGGTGAAGGCCATTTTTTCCAGATTCGTATTCGAATGCCTCAACCCGTGATGAAGTATGTGGTACAAAAGGGATCGGTCGCCATCGATGGGATCAGTTTGACGGTGAATGAATGCGAGCGAGACGAAATTCAGATGACCCTGATTCCTTTTACCCTCCAAAAGACAACCCTTCTTAAGAAGCGGGCAGGCGATCGGGTGAATATAGAGGCTGATATTCTCGGAAAATACGTGGAAAAACTTTTGGATTCAAAGGGTGCTGAATCCCGTCAAATGGGTCGAGATTTCCTGAGGGAACATGGTTTTTTAAAGGAGTGAGGAAACAGGATGCTGAACCGAATTGAAGAGGCCTTAGAAGACATTCGTCAGGGAAGGATGGTCATCCTGGTCGATGATGAGGACAGGGAGAACGAGGGCGATTTGACCATGGCTGCGGAAAAGGTGACGCCAGAGGCCATTAACTTTATGGCCAGATACGGAAGGGGATTGATCTGCCTCTCCCTGACCGATGAGCGGCTGAATGAGCTTCGCCTTCCCATGATGGTTTCTGACAACACCTCCCGATTCCAGACGGCCTTTA
Organism: Thermodesulfobacteriota bacterium; assembly: GCA_035454825.1. Taxonomy (GTDB): domain Bacteria; phylum Desulfobacterota; class BSN033; order BSN033; family UBA1163; genus DATIGG01. Next base: position 2,616 of record DATIGG010000006.1, read on the forward strand.
CCATTTCGATTGATGGCAGAAAGGGCGTCACAACGGGTATTTCAGCAGCCGACCGTGCCACGACCATCCTGACCGCCATTGATGATCGCACGGAGCCCGACGATTTGGTCTCCCCAGGCCATATCTTCCCTCTAAAAGCCCAACAGGGAGGGGTCCTCGTCCGGACCGGCCAGACAGAAGGTTCTGTCGATCTTGCCAGGCTGGCAGGGATGAAACCCGCCGGGGTGATCTGCGAGATCATGAACGAAGACGGGACCATGGCGCGGATGCCAGATCTCGAGCTCTTTAGCCAAAAGCATGGTTTAAGGATCGTGACCATCGCCGATCTGATCAAATATCGACTCAGTAAGGAATCACTCGTTCGAAGGATCACCACGGCAAAGCTTCCAACCAAGTACGGAGGAATGTTCACTGCCATCGCCTATGAGAATGATATCGATTCCTTTCATCATATTGCTCTCGTCAAAGGTGAGATAAAACCAGAGGACCGGGTTCTTGTCAGGGTTCACTCCCAGTGTCTGACCGGTGACGTTTTCGGATCGAAACGCTGCGACTGTGAGGAGCAACTCCATGCCGCCATGTCCATGGTTGGTAAGGAGGGTAAAGGAGTCATCGTTTATATGAGGCAGGAGGGAAGAGGAATCGGGCTCGTCAACAAGCTGAAGGCTTATGCCCTTCAGGATATGGGAAAAGATACGGTGGAGGCGAATGAGGAATTGGGATTTAAGGCCGATATGAGGGAGTATGGGATTGGGGCGCAGATTCTGGTCGACTTAGGCCTTCATAAGATCCGACTCATGACGAATAACCCGAGAAAGATTATTGGGCTTGAAGGGTATGGGATTGAGGTCGTCGAAAGGGTTCCCATTGAGACCCAACCCCTGAAAGAAAACATTGAATATCTTAAGACGAAGGCGAAGAAGATGGGCCATCTCCTCAACATCAAAGCGGGAGAGTAAAGACTATAAATATCATTGCAAATTGCATATTGAAAATTGAAAACAAGCCTTATCGCTTGCTTGGAAGATAATCTTAATTACCCCTCTCCCTTGGCGGGAGAGGGAAGGGTGAGGGGGGAACCCCAATGTCCACCCCCACCTTAATCCTCCCCCATCGAAGGGGAGGAGAGCAGATCAACGATTTTCATTGTTCCTGGGGGACGGGCCCGTTATGAAAAATTGCCTGGAAAATGAAAGGAGGGATCATGGTGAAGACCGTTGAAGGCAAGTTGATAGCCAAGGGGCTCAAATTTGGGATCGTGGTGAGTCGTTTCAACAGTTTTATCAGTGATCGACTCCTGGAGGGGGCCATGGATGCCTTACGAAGAAGCGGG
>DATIGG010000007.1:0-5985 GCA_035454825.1 Thermodesulfobacteriota bacterium
GTCGGCTTTCATGAGGTGGTAGGCGATTGAACAACCCATCACCCCTCCACCCACAATGACGACGTCAGAAGAATTACCTCGCATGATGATCCCTCTAAAAAGAGACGCCCTTTACGGAATGAAAAGAAAGACAGAAAAAGATACTCAATGATTGGCGAGGTTATTTTTGATGATCTCGCCCAGGGCCTTCGACCTCTGGGTTGCGACTTCCACGGCATTGATCAGGGTCGTCCTCAATCCTCCGCCCTCCAGGGTATGAAGCCCTGCAATCGCGGTTCCTCCTGGAGAGGTGACCATGTCTTTCAGCTTCCCAGGATGTTCTTTCGTCTCGATCAACATCTTGGCCGCACCAAGAACAGTTTGAGAGGCCAGGATCAGGGAATCACTCCGAGAAAGACCCACCTTAACCCCGGCATCGGCCAGGGCATCGATGATGAGGAAGATATAGGCGGGGCCGCTCCCGCTCAATCCGGTCACAGCATCGAGCAAGGTCTCTTCAATGAATAAAGACTTTCCAACGGAGTCAAAAATGGTTTTGGCTATCATCAAATCTTCTTTCTGGATATGTTTTCCGCCTGCAATGGCCGATACCCCTTCCCGAACAGAGACGCAGATATTCGGCATCACGCGGACGAGCTTTAGCTCCTTTTGAGCGCAGGATTCGATCGCCTCTAACGGAACTCCGGCTGCGATAGAAATGATCAGCTTCGAAAGGTCGAGGTGCTTTGCAATCTCATCGATGACCTGCTTCATGATCTGAGGTTTTACAGACAGGATGACGATGTCTGACTGCTTGACGACTTCGATATTATGAGTAGTTCCTCTCGCCCCGTAAGTTTCACGGATGGCCTTGAGTCTCTCCGGACGCACATCCGAGCAGAGGATCTGCTCCGGCCGACAAAGATGTCCATACACGAGGCCATGGATCAGGGCCTCTCCCATATTTCCGGTCCCTACGAACCCAACCGTTTTATTTCTCAGCATTCCTCTTCCTCCTCCTGCTGACTCCATAGATCAGAATCGCTCAATTTAAACGATAGAAATTTATGAAGTGTTATGTTAGTTTTTTATTTTAACAGACCCAAGGGTGAATTGGAATACTTATCTTTCTTGCACCGACTGTTCGGAAAGGGCCCATTGATTCCCATCCCTGATGATGTGCTAAAAGCTCTCGGGAAAGAGATCACCTCCCTCCGGGGGGTCAACAGGCTTCCCGTCAAAATCAAGGAGTGTCTCTATGCCTCCTTAGTTCCTTGTGATCTCCTGACCACTTACGGAATCGATCCGCAGTCTCTCCTAAATCGGGAAGGCCACGCGGCCTTTCAATTTGACTTTCCTCCAGATAAGGGACTTGTTAAGATTCAATTCAAGCGATCGATCTCAGAGATTGATCCCATCGTCTTCATCCAGCTCTCGGATACAACCTACAATCAGGTCGAGTTCGAATGGGTCATCATCAACGACCCGGATTCAGAACGATTTCAAATCCACATCTCGGACAGCACCCAATTTCTTCCTCCAGGTTCTGAATTTAGAAATGTTCCTGAGGAGATTCGTGCGATGAAGGCAGGCCTTGCCCCTGGCCAGGTGAGAAGAGGACTCCGAAAATTTCCTGAGATCATGGAACTCCTCGAATCCCTCTTGACCCGTTTAAATATTCATCTCGTCTACGGCTTCCCCTATGCTTACCATAATGCCATTGAACTTGAAAGAATCGGTTATTTCTACGGCACTGGAAAGGAACTCATGGTGGAGATCGATCAGGGATTTCAGCCAGGGGGAAAATTCCTTCAACGGCTGGATGGATCAACACCCTTTCGGCAGTTAGGGATGGAGAAAACGATCCGGGGGCGAAGCTGGGCCGTTCATGATGGAATCATGGACACCCCCTGGATCTGCCCCATGATGATCAAGATTACAGGGAGGAAACTGAAGGACTATACCTTCCCGGATGCCATCTACCTCAATCCCCGCCCTGATGAGCGGCAAGCAAAACCCTAAAAAAAAAAGTAACTCAAAAAACGAAGAAACCCTTTTGGCCAAAAGTTTTCTGTAATATTGAATATCACCTGCTGATTTCTCTTGAACCGCTTCATGAAAAGTAATAACATGAATTCGGTGTTTTGACAGGAAGGAGGGAGGCAGGCATGACGCCTCTGAAAGAATACATTCGGGTGGCCTCAGGCGAGGGAAAGGTCGACCTCCTGATCAAGAATGGTCGAGTGGTCAACGTCTTTTCAGGCCAGATTGAAAGAACAGATGTAGCAATCTGGAAAGGCCTCATCGTCGGTTTCGGAGACTATGAGACAAAGGAAACCATCGATGTGGGAGGCGATTTCCTCTGTCCAGGACTGATCGATGGTCATGTGCACATCGAATCGAGCCTCGTGGCCATTCCAGAATTCTCCCGGGCTGTCCTTCCCCATGGCACGACCACTGTTGTCGCCGACCCCCATGAAATTGCCAATGTTCTCGGCACGAGAGGAATCCGCTTCATGGCTGAATCCGCCAAAGGAATTCCACTCAATGTCTTCATCATGGTCTCTTCCTGTGTGCCCGCAACCCACCTCGAAACGTCTGGAGCGGTTCTCAGGGCCCAGGAGATCAAGGCACTTCTCAAGAAACCCTGGTCTCTCGGGCTGGCAGAGATGATGAATTTTCCAGGAGTGATCTCCCGAGACCCGGAAGTCTTGAGAAAGATTGCTGTCGCAGAAGGGAGAAGAATCGACGGTCATGCTCCCTTCCTCTCAGGAAAGAGTTTAAATGCTTATCTGGTTGCTGGAATCCGCTCGGATCATGAAACCACAACCCTCAAAGAAGCAAAGGAAAAGTTAAGAAATGGGATGTGGATCATGGTCAGGGAGGGAACGACGGCAAGAAATCTGAAAGACCTGCTTCCTATCGTCACCCCCGAAAACTCGAGACGCCTCTTCTTCGTTACAGACGATCGCCATCCGAAGGAACTTCTCCAAGAAGGACACATTGATTCCATGATTCGAAAGGCGATTCAGTGGGGAACAGATCCTATTCTTGCTATCCAAATGGCAACCCTCAATGCAGCGGAATATTTTAGGCTCGATGGCCTTGGAGCCATTGCTCCGGGGTACCGGGCAGACCTCGTCGTTTTCGACCATCTATCCCGGTTTCAAATCAAGAAGGTTTTTAAAGATGGCCTTTTGGTTGCAGAGAATGGAGAGGTGGTCCATTCCCGCTTCAGAAAACCTTTGTTGCCCATCCAGAAAGGAAAACGGACTCTCTCGGGCATGGGAACCCTGCGGATCAAAGTCCCCTCTCAAGATGAGCTCACTTTACGAAGTCGCCAGCCTCAGGCCAAAGTGATTCAACTGATTCCAGGTCAGATTATTACGAAAAAGGTGATCAGAAAAATCCCCCTTGAAAAGCAGATCGCCCATCCGAATGTCAAAGAAGATATCCTTAAAATGGTGGTGGTCGAGCGCCATCGGGCCACCGGAAACATTGGGATAGGGTTTGTTGAGGGATTTGGGTTAAGAAAGGGAGCCATCGGTTCGACTGTGGCCCATGACTCTCATAACCTTGTCGTCATCGGGACAAATGATCAGGATATCTTAACGATCATCGATGTAGTGAAGTCGATACGAGGAGGAATGGCAGTCGTTTCGGATGGAAAGCTCCTGGCCTCTCTTCCTCTTCCCATCGCGGGTCTGATGTCCGAGGCTTCCGTGCAGGAGGTTAACCAGCAATTAGAGAGGCTCAATGCTGCGGCAAGAAAACTGGGTTGCAAAGTGCCAGATCCCTTCATGATCCTTTCTTTTCTCTCTCTGCCGGTCATTCCGGAATTGAAACTTACGGACAAAGGACTGGTGGATGTCAATCAGTTTAAGATTGTACCTCTCTTTGGAAACGAATAGGTATTTACTGACACTCACACTCACACTGGCACTTTCAGGCACTTTCATTGTCTTGGCTAATTGAAAGGAGTTTGAAATGGATTGGGATCAACTCCATAACGAGGCTCTTCAATATCTTCAAGATTATCTTCGAATTGAAACGGTTAATCCTCCTGGAAATGAGATAGAAGGAGCAACGTTCTTTAAGAAAATATTTGAGAGAGAATCAATTCATTCCCAGGTTTTCGAGCCCTCTCCCGGGCGGGGAAACATTCTTGCCACTTTAGAAGGAGACGGCAGTAAGAAACCTATCCTGCTCCTCAGCCATATGGATGTCGTCCCCGTTGAAAAGGAACGGTGGGAAGTGGATCCCTTCTCAGGCACCCTTAAAGAGGGTTACCTCTATGGCCGGGGTACTCTCGATAATAAATCGATGGGGATTGTCGAGATGATGGTCCTCCTGATCTTGAAACGGGAAAAGGTCCCCCTCAAAAGAGACATTTTCTTCTTTGCGACAGCGGATGAAGAGACCGGAGGAAGATGGGGTGTCCAGTGGGCCATGGGAAATATCCCCTCGATACTGGAATCAGAATATGCTCTCAATGAAGGAGGTTATGTCGTTATCGACGAGGCCGGCAGACCTGACCGCTATGAGGTGTCGAGCGGACAGAAAGTGCTCTACCAGATTCGGTTAAAGGCGAAAGGCACATCGGGTCATGGCTCAATGCCCCACTCCGATAATCCCAATGTGAAGCTCGTCCAGGCACTGGATCGGATTACAAGATGGGACATTCCTTATCACATTCTCCCCATGGTGAAAGAATTTTTTCTAAAAATGGCTCCGAAGCAACCCCTCGAGGAGAGAAAATTAGTCGAGAATATTGAAGAAGGCCTGAAAGATGCGTCCTTCGAAAAACGATTGACATCGAACCCCATTTACAACGCCATGATAAGGGACACGGTTTCCCTGACCATCCTCCACGGAGGAAGCAAGGCAAATGTTATCCCATCGGAATCAACGGCGACGCTTGATTGCCGTCTTATCCCCGGCTCTTCTAAAGAGAGATTTTTGGAGGAGCTTAAGAAAAGACTTGGGAATGAAATCGGGATCGAAGTCATTTCCGAAAGCCTCTCCCTTCCTCCTTCTCCGTTTAATACAGACCTCTTCCGGGCCATTGAGAAATATGCTAACCAGAAGGATCCCGGTTGTCCTGTCGTTCCTCTCCTTCTTCCAGGGGCCACAGACAGCCGTTACTTAAGAGAAAGAGGGATTATCTCCTACGATTTCTGTCCCTTCCGGCTGACCGAAAAAGACCTCATGCGTGTTCATGGAAATAACGAACGCATCTCTGTTGAAAACCTGGGATTCGGAATGAAAATGATGCTCGACATCATCAAAGAGGTCGCCACTTGAACCCCTCACATCCGATTCCCCCTTAGGGGACCGTGTCGCAAGTCCGTTCATGGTTCGACAAGCTCACCGCGAACGGACCACGGCACACTACAAATCAATTGCTTAGCCGTGCGTCCTGAGTGCGTCGAGGGGGGAATTGTGACACAGTCTCTTAATAAAAGGAGGGGGGAGATTATTCATTTCCTAAATAGGCTGAACACGAGAGTCAGGATGATGCTGATCAGGATAGAGGTGGTGATAGGAAAATAGAAGGTAAATCTCTCTCGTTTGATGACAATATCTCCAGGAAGCTTCCCCAATAATGGAATCTTCTCTCCGATCAGTAGAAGAAGGCCCATAATGATAATGAAGACACCCAGAAGAATAAGCAGTTTCCCCAGACCGCCAAATTCAGTCATTGCTCTCCCACCATGCCAAGCACAAATGTCAAAATCCCTGCCTGTAGTAGGCAGGGAATTGTCAAGTCACTCCTCACCTCTCCTCTCCTCTCGACAGTTTCTTTTCACGTAGGTACCTTTCTTTCTCGCTATAAATACAACCACAATACTGCTGGCGGTAAAGTCCCATTGCTTTTGAGACTTCTACCCCCTTCTTCCAGCCCCGTCGATAATCTTCATAAAGGAAAGGGATACCCGCTTCTCTGGCAACGCGTTCCCCGATTTCCTTGATGAGGTCATGCTTTTGATAAATGCTGTAAAGGAG
>DATIGG010000008.1:0-2410 GCA_035454825.1 Thermodesulfobacteriota bacterium
CAGATATTTAGATAAAAGAGCTGCCGCGCCGGACTTGCCAAGTACACCTACCTATACGTAACAAAATGGATTGATCAATAGACCGGCTAAGGTCATGATCTACCTGCTTTTTCTTGAAAAAAGAAAAAGGAGGAGACATGACTCAAGTACAGCCGGCGATATCCGAATCCATCAGAAGTGAAACCGCAGGAGCCCATCGGCAGCATCCTGCCCAAACCCCGATTGACCGGTTCCTGCAGAAGCTGTGTCAACTTGATCTCCCCGCCAAAGAACACTTCGAGAGTTACCTGCGCCATAAGTGGCGCCTGAACCACAAGCCCAGCACGCTCCAGGGTTCATTTGCATCGGTTAGGCTTTTTCTCGAGTTGTATGGAAAATCGGGCAAGAGAGATCTCTCCGAGGCGGAGCAGGCGGACCTCGAGGCCTTCATTGAGCACGTCCAGGACCGCGGGCTGAAAATCTCCACCGTGCGCACGAAGGTCGCCTGCGTGATTGCGTTTCTGCACTTCCTGATGGAACAGGACGTCATCTGCGGGAGCATTCTGAAGCGGCATATTAAGCTCAAGCTCCCGGAGGTCCTGCCCCGGGCCATGCATCCTGCCGATGTGAAGAAACTTCTCTCGGTGATTGACGACGTGCGGGACCGGGCCCTAATCCTTTTGCTCTTGCGCACGGGGATACGGATTGGGGAAGCCCTGGGACTTCGGGTGAACGATCTTGATATGCAGGACCGAAAGGTCCATCTCTTCCAGGGTGAGAAGAACAGCATGGGCCGAGTGGTCTATCTGAGTGACGATGTTCTTGGGGCCCTAAAACTCTGGCTTCGGAGAAGCGATTCGAACCGGGAGTTTGTCTTTTACGGCCATGGGAATAAGCCCCTTTGCTACAGTACCGGACGGAGCCGGTTCGTAAAATATATTCAAAAGGCCGGACTCCAAGAGAAGGGCTACACCGTGCATTGCCTCCGCCATACCTTCGCCTCCGAGCTTCTCAATGCGGGAATGCGCCTGGAATGCCTCCAGCAGCTCCTGGGCCATCAGGATATCGAGGTGACCCGCCGCTATGCCCGGCTCACGGATACGACCCGCGAGGAAGAGTACTTCCGTGCCATGGCGATTATCGAGAAGGGAGGAATCGATGGACAATACTGAGCTGATCCGGTACCGGAGGGCCTTGAAGAGGAAAAACTACTCGACCCACACCCTAAAGAGCTATATGAATATCCTTGACCACTTCCTTCGATGGGTTCCCGTACCCCTTTGGGAGGTGACCGCGAAGGAGGTAGGCCTGTATGTGGATCATCTCCTCCAGAAAAAACGAACCCCCAAGACGATCACCTGCCACCTGCAAACCATCCGCCTCTTCTTTGACTACCTCATCCAGGAGGAGGAAATCTCTATGACCAATCCCGTCACCCGGATCTCCATCCGTCTTCCCAAACCGCTCCCCCGGCACCTGAAGGACGACCAGGCTAAGAGACTCCTGAGAGTCATCACCGACGGAAGAGACCGGGCCATGTTCATGTTGATGCTCCGCTGCGGCCTGCGCGTCCAGGAGGTCGCGGACCTGACCGTCGAGGCGATAGACCACCAGAGGAAGCAGATTTTTGTCTCCAAAGGAAAAGGAGGTAAGGACCGAATCGTTTATATGAGTGAAGATGCCCGCTCGGCCCTTTTAGCTTATCTCTCGAAACGATCCGCTAAAGGGAAAAGATTGTTCCTCGTGCAGAAAGGACCTCTGAAGGGTCAACCGCTATCCGTCCGCGGCATCCAGAAGAGGATGGAATCCTATGCGCGAAAAAGCAGGCTAAACGTCTCCTGCCATCGCCTTCGCCACACCATGGCCACTCAGCTTCTCAACGCCGATGCCGATCTGGCTACCATCCAGGACCTCCTGGGGCATGGTCAGATTACCACCACCCAACGGTACTGCTGGGTCGCGAACCTCAAAGTCCAACGGGATTACTACAAAGCGATGGAGGTGGTTCTGCAAAGAACGCTGGCTTCCGGGGAAAATGATGTCGACGGGAAACAGATTCCAAATCCAATGACGGATGACAAACAGGAACAAAGAACGAACTTGACAGGATGAAAGAAAACACGATAATGAAAAACAGTCTCTAACCAACCAATATCAAAAGAAAAAGCAGGGTTTGTTACGTATAGCACCTACTACTCTGCAGCCCAAGGTTGCTTACGGGATTGATCATTACGGGTAGAAATGGCGTAGCCCCATTCAATTTTCTCATCGTTCCGGGCAAGAGACCCTGCGTTTAGTCTAACGCGTGAAGGTGCCATTTATTGCAGAAATGAATGATGCAATGGTAGTACGAATTGCCCCGACCCCAGCCGGGCAGGTATGTCGGTCAGAGGCTTTTGCGGGTCCGCCCGCGATAAACACGTCCCTCCTC
>DATIGG010000009.1:0-4582 GCA_035454825.1 Thermodesulfobacteriota bacterium
AAAATCGAAAACGGTTATGAGATCCCTAGTATCGTCGTCCTCGGATATCCGACAGCGACGCCTTCGCTCTTGGACAAGGCCGTCAGGTTCTCGGCTAAGTCTGCAAAGAGGCAAGCCTGGAGCGCTTTGTTCTTCAATTACCATTCGAAAGCGACGCTTTCCCCGGAAAGCGTCAAAAAGTATTCCGATTCCCTGGAAATGGTGCGATTGGCCCCGTCATCCGGAAATACGCAGCCCTGGAGGGTCTTTTTCGACGATACGGTGAATGAATTCCACTTTTACAAGAAGCCGGTGAGCAGGAGGTACGAGGCCAAGAACTTGCACGAGATCGATATGGGGATCGCGATGTCCCATTTCGAATTGGTATCAGTATACAACGGGTTGTCCGGCGTCTGGATCAAGCATACAGAGGAAAGTGTCAAGGCGATGGATGATCTTCGTTATATAGCGACCTGGAGATGCACATAGGATGAAAGCTTCCTGATAAGAACTCGCTCTTTGCCTAGAAACTGTAAGGGAAATTAAGTTGGGATGGCAGGTTTACTCACTTTGTTGTGCCACCCAATCAAAGAAGGAGGCCTTTCCATGAGTGGAGCAGTCATTGACAGTCCCCAGAACGAACAAGCCCAGGCATGGTGGTTCCTCGACCTCCTTGTCATCGAGCACCGTTGCGCCCCTGGCATGGAAACGGTCGTGCTAGAAATGACCTTGCCGGTCGGTTCCTCGCCACCGCTGCACGTGCATCACACCCTTGACGATACCTGGTATATCCTCGATGGCAAGATGGTGATGCGCTGCGGCGGCGACGTGTTGGTCGTGGGAGACGGGCATTGGGTGTCGATGCCGCGCGGTGTGCCGCACACCTTCCGCGTAATCGGTGATCGTGAAGCGCGCATCTTGCTTGTGCACGATAACGCTAGCTTCCGGGACTTGATCAGAGAGTTGGGGGTGCCGGCCGCGGGGCACGTCGTGCCCGCAGAGCCTGTCTTTCCGTCAAGGGACGAGCTCGCACGCGTGGCCAGTTCCCACGACCTCATGGTGATCGGGCCACCCATGAGCGTCGAAGACGCCGACGCGATCTTCGCGGCCGCACACTGAACTGCCGACCAGCTCGAAATGCCGGTCGCGCTGCCATACCTGCCCATCAATTTTGAAGAATGTGAAAGGCATGGGCGCGTTTGGCCAGCACGGACAGCCCGTGGGTTCATAAGGGGCCTCAGGCGATGTAAGTGATTCTGCTTCTGGAGCGAATCCCACAAGCTGTTGTTAGTTAAAAGAGACACTACTCAAGAGAAAGAGAAGACGTTGATAACGGCATACCAACCCGTTTGAAACATCGGGAGGAGAAATCAAATGGGCAACGGCGAAGTGAAGTTCCACGAGATACATGATACATTCCGGCCAAAGATACTCCGCTATCTGACTAATCTGGTCGGTCGGCGCGATGCGGAAGATCTGACTCAGGAGGTCTTCGTGAAGGTTAACCAAGCACTGAACAGCTTTAAGGGGGAATCCCAAATTTCAACGTGGATCTACAGGATTGCAACAAATGTCGCATTAGATAAATTGAGAAGGCCGTCTTTCCGACAAACGGGAGGGAAAAGCCTATCGGGGGACTCAATTGGAGAAAGTGAAATCGAGATTATGGATAAGAACCCATGGACCGGCGAGAATACGCCTTCAATTGAGACCTCCGTGGTTAGAAAGGAAATGAACCAGTGCATCCGAGGTGTCGTTGAAAAACTTCCTGAAAGCTACCGAACCGTTGTGGTTCTAAGTGAGTTGGAAGGATTTAGAGACGACGAGATTGCGGAAATCCTGGGGGTGAGTCTTAATACGGCTAAAATAAGGCTACATCGAGCACGCGCCCGACTCAAAAAAGACCTGGAGGCTCATTGTAATTTTTATCGTGATGAGCGAAACGAATTCGCCTGCGATCTAAAGGGACCCAGCGACCCCTCAAAATAATCCTTCAAGGGTGTATCCTTTTTCCCATCACCTCCGTCTATACAGTAAAAAGGAGGTGATCCACCATGAAAGGCAAGGAGACAAATAAAGGGAAGAAGCCTCACGCGGTCAAATTCTCCTTCTCTTGCGGGGACTTTCAGAAGATGGCTGAGATGATGAGAAGCTGTTGCCCTGGTGAAGGTGACATCATGGACTGCTGCTCCATGATGAGGAGAATGACGGGCCAGGGTAAGGGAGCAGAGGCTAAGGAGACAAAGAAGACACAGAAATAGCCAAGAGGCGGAGAGAGCGGCTGAGGTTCAAAACCGGCACGTCTATCCATCTGTAAGAACGAAAGGAGGTAATCTCATATGTTTCCATGCGCGTGGTTCGGATATGGCTTTGGTTTTTGGTGGATATTTCCCCTCATCATGATTGCGATGATGATATTTTGCTTCTTCATGATGAGAAGGCACGGGATGAGTTGCTGGATGGGCTGCTGCGGAAGAGGTAAGGATCGCCCTGCTGATCGAAATAATCTACCATTAAAATAGTGCCGGCCCAAGGGAAGACGAAGGCAAAGCAGATCCCTGAACGGTTGTGACAGGGTCCCGGATACGGCCAATCACGATTCAGCCTTGAAAGGAGCTATCACCAATGGTATCTATCAAGATGATTCCTGAAGAAAAAGCTACAGGCAAGGTCAAAGATATTTATGGGGAGATCAAGTCCAAACTCGGAATTGATTTCGTACCGAATCTCTACAAGGTCATGGCTCCGAAACCATCCTATTTGGAGGCAAATTGGAACAAAGTCAAGGCGGTAATGATTGAACCAGGGAAACTCGACCGTTTGACGAAAGAGATTGTGGCGGTTGCTGTCTCTGCCGCACTCGGTTGTGAATATTGACTGGGCGTTCACACTTCTGCGGTGCAGAAGTTAGGACTGGACGATGAAGCTGTGCTTGAGCTAATGGCGGTTGTGGATTTAATGAGTGGCTACAATAAGTTGATGGATGGGTTACGAGTTGAAGCAGATGAAAAACCCTGGTATGGTTGAGGGTAAAGAAGCTGAATGTCGTGAGCATTCATACCAGTTTCTTTCGAGTGTGTAATAGATTTTAGACCGGGTGGAAGTGAATCTTACAGGGAGAGGAATGAATAAATATCCAGCGTACATAATGATTGGTCTGGCTCGAATTTTGGGTGGAATGTCGCTGCTCGGATTTATGATCTATCTATTTGTGGGGTCTTTGAATCTCTTGGACATGCATTTGGATGAAAGTGGGATCTTATGGCTTGATGCTGGACTCTCCCTTTTGTTTTTCATTCAACACAGCGGGATGATCCGAAGACCCTTCCGCCGCTGGTTGGCAAGCTTCATTCCGGAAGAGTATGCCGGCGCCGTTTATACGATTGCCTCGGGAATCGTGTTGTTGTTAGTGATTCTGCTGTGGCAGACGTCAACTCAGACGGTAATTACACCACCCGGGTTCCTCCGCTGGTCGCTCCGCGCGGTCTCTTTCCTTTCCCTTTTCGGGTTTTATTGGGGTGTTAAAGCGCTGCAGTTATTCGATCCCTTCGGTTTAAGACCAATTATTGGTCGTTTACGAAGCAAGGATCCGACCTCAATGCCTATTACGGTCGCGGGACCTTACCGTTGGGTACGTCACCCGCTTTACCTTTTCATGATACTATTGATCTGGTCTTGCCCGGATTTAACAAGGGACAGGCTCCTGTTCAATCTTCTATGGACGGTCTGGATTGTGATCGCCTCATACTTCGAAGAACATGATCTCATCGTTGAATTCGGTGATGCCTATCGGGAATACCAGAAGAGGGTGCCAATGCTCGTACCTTTCTTAAAAAATGGTCAAAGAGGGAGTGGATCATCGTCAACAAAGGTCATGATCGGGTATTGATTCAAAATCTCCCGGGACTCACCCAGGGTGCTGGTTTATGAGACTGAACCAAGCTAACGCAGGTCATTGAAAACAGCCTTCATTTGAGGTGTCGGCACAAGGCAAAAGGTTCTGTATGCCTGAACGAAGGGGAGCCAGATTCAGGAGAGAAAAGTGTAAGCAAAATGTAACCGTCCGATCCGAAAATGATCTCTGATCACCCTAAGCTATTCCAACTTAACTTCTCTAAGTACTTGATTTATAAGTATTCAAAAATGATGGGAAATCGCCTGATGGTCGGGTCTTAACTCAGAATCTGGTGGGGCTTCCACCCCGTGTCGGTACGATTGCGACCTCCGGCACCAATTATTTCAATAGGTTAGGGGCTCCATGGGGTCCCTACTTTTTTGCCTAAAAAAAGCCCGTCTGAACATCGTCTGAACTTTCGAGAGATTTTTGCGAAGGAAAAAACGGATCCAGCCACTCAATTGACGTTCTTTTCTTTCAAATTGCTTTTCCCACAACGTTATAATACCATCAGCATATCTACAATAAATCCCTTGTAGAATGAGGTCTCATTACTGGCAAGATAGTCACGCCTTTTAGAGATCCAAAACTACCCCAAAATATTGGGCGATTAGCTCGTTGCTTCCTGAAGTCGTGATTGTTCAAAATCGTGCCTCCACACAGCCTTTTAAGTAGTAATCAATAATTCTTATTGACTCTTTCGATTTG
>DATIGG010000010.1:0-3726 GCA_035454825.1 Thermodesulfobacteriota bacterium
CTGATGAAACACCTCTCCACGAGGCCCAGGATCGCATTTCTGAGGCGGAAGGCTGCCAGACCAAGGGGGCCCGTCGAGACCCACTTGACAAGCCTGATATAATTTTTGGCTTCGTTTCCTCTATGGACGGGTCAACTGAAACTGCAGAAGGGACCGAGACATCCTGGAAGAACCCAGGTAGGGGTGCCTAACCGAAAGTGGGCAGTTTCACCCCCTTACTCAGAGGCGGGCTGGTGGCCTCTCTGACGAGCGTCAACGAATCCTAACCTTAACTACCTGACCCTGCTCCCGCACAGATGCTTCGTTATTGTAAACTATCCAATTGACATTATTCATGTGGTGAGCTTCACCCAGTTCTGGCGGTACTGTTTGAATGATTCCTCGTGCTGCAATAGTCACGTTGCCAATCCGTCCTTGGCTCCCTATTACCCCGACACCCACCGACCTTGCTATGGTGCCCTTGCTGGCGTATTATTTTCCCCTCTGTTTTGAGTATTGATTCGAACCGGGAAACGGTCATTTCGCGGATTTACGCAGCAATTGCCTGAGACGAGTAAGGAGTAATGGTATACTGTGTTAATAGCGAAGAATACGTCGTGGAAGAAAGGACAGCGAAGTTGAACGAATTTCCAGAAAAGTGTCAAAAGTGCCAAAAATCTCATAGGCCGGTTATTCATAGCGAATGCCAATTCTGCCGAGATATCGGCTTTCAGGAATCAACCCTCTGTGATCTAAACCGAGCCGTGCAGGATCGCAGGCAACGCTTCGTGTGCCATGCTTTCGAGCCTATGACCAGGCCGGTCTTGTCTTTAATCAAGGGGGCCAGAGTGTCATCTGGCAAACAACAAAACAAGGGCTCGCCCGATGGTTTGGAAGTGCTCCTCAACTCGGACAGGTTGAAATACCAACGGGCACTTGCAGTGCAGAGGCTTCAACGGGATCCAGATATGGTGTATAGGGAGCTCAAGTACCATCTTGCCTGGAATGTGACCACGAGGAGGTCTATTTTTGCAGATTCCACTGGTGCTTTCGACGCCATCGATAACGAGTTCTCCACATGCGGTTCTCCGCTTGGCGGTCTTGCCCGTTTGTTTTGGCTGGCACCAGACCATATACACGTCTATGTAGAATCGGATGGAGAAAAATCAGTTGAAGCGATCGTGCGGTATCTGAAGCGCATATCCTCAAAGGCTCTTCGTGAGACATCGACCAAGCCTGCGTTCTTCCTGAAGGCAGTTTTGCGAATATGGGACAAAGCATATTTTTCTGAAACATTGGGCTAACGTGAACCATAGGGTTATTTGCTCATGGTCAACATCTTATCAACTCTAAGGAAAAGGAGGTCTATCTCGGCAAAGTCAGGGGTTTTGAGTCGATGAGTATAGATTTAGAGTCCGTACGGATAAATGGGAGAGGCCGGGAGCCGAAAGATGCCCCGGTCTCTTCAAGCTTTATTGCCAAATCTTCAATTGGCCATCCACCAGCGCCTGCACCCAATCCGTATCGTATGGTTGCCTTTTGAATTGGGGTCAGAGGCGCGTGATTACCAACACGAGTCATAACCTATCAAAGAAAATAGAAAGCGGCGCACGATTCATCCCGCCTTTCGTTTTTGTCTCCTGTCCTCATTGGTGCCATCCGTGAGCTTTGACTTCAGCCTCACAAACTCGGCACCAACGGGATTTTTGTTTTGGAGACAAAAGCGGAACCGAAGCCCCGCCCTTGTTCTTTGATAATTGAATCGAAGATGAGAGCTTACTGCTTAATTATGCCTTTTTCAAAAGCCAGCACGGTCAGAGAAGCGACGCTGTGGACATTGAGTTTTGCCATCAGTTTGGTGCGGTGGTTAATCACTGTTTTGAGGCTGATACATAGAAACTCTGCGATCTCCTTGCTCGAATGCCCTTCTGCAACCATCTTTAGAATTAGCGTTTCCCGTTCAGTAAGGGTTTCGCATGGGGATAGACCATTGGCGGCTTTTTCCACCTGCAAGAAACCATCGATGATCGTGCAAGAAATGCGGGAACTGAGATAGCGCCGACCATCCAAAATATGTCGAATGGCGATGAGGAATTCAGTGCTGCCGTCCTCCTTCAGGAGATACCCGTCAGCTCCAGCCTCCAATGCTGAACGAACGTATTGCTCAGCTTTGTGAACAGTGAGCACGACGACTTTGGTTTGCGGGGCTAGGCTTTTGATTTCCTTGATCGCCTGAAGGCCGTTCATTCTAGGCATGGAAAGATCTATTAGAACCAAATCGGGAGTGTGAACTTGAGCGCATCGGATCGCTTCCAGCCCGTCTGCGGCTTCACCGACGACTCTCAAATCAGGATGAGAGGAGAGAAGCGCCTTTAGTGCTTCCCTGAGGATAGTGTGATCTTCGGCAATCACGATACTGAACGTTTTCTTCATAGGTTAACTTCAACCGATGTCATTAAGCAATTCTTGTCTAGTGAATCCGGTTTGGGGGGCGCATGGGCGTATGAGATTTACCTCCATAATTTGTGAAGCAAATTGCCACTTTTTGGCAGAAGTTTACACATACACAAACCTCACCACTAGACACCAAGGAAATACTCTTACTCGGTGGATACCCTGCAATAGCAGGCCCCTCTCTGAGTGGTACGCGGTGTGGTAGAGGGGCTTAGGGCGAAAGAGTTGCTATCTGGTAGTGCAACTTTCGTGCCGATGCGGGATGTGCACAGCCTAGTAGCAGAAAGAGGCTGTGTCGGTTTCGAATTGCTATTGTAAGAGTTCGCAAAGAGGGGGTAGTGACGTTTAGCGACTAGCTGATAAGTGTCACGACATCGTTTACCCAGATGTGCCAGGACATCGTTTACCTTAACGCTGTCTTATGTCAAGACATCCTTTACCCGACTGGCATTACAGTCTTTGACCCGCCGGGTTAGAGGGCAGCAAAATGCCAAGCATATAGGGGCATCGGATACCTCTTGCATGAAGACTTCGTTATGCTAAATGAGTCGTAAGTTCAAGCAACTGAGCCCCAAGGTAAACGATGTGATGACACATTTTACCGTTAGAGTCGGGTAAACGATGTCTTGGCATTTGGCAACTAGCCCTCATGGCGCCGGGGGCGCCCCTTTAATACCCCTCCAGTTTTTTGCCCTCCTACTGAGGATAGCGTTAAACACGCTTACAACCATTAATCGTTTGGGCGGCATCTTCTCCGTTACTAACCTAATGCTGCTTCGCAATCCAGAAAGACTTCCTCTCAAGAAACGGGTAATATAGAAAGCTTGGAAGGCATTCAACGTATTGTAAACTCAAAGCAAAAAGGAGGTCTGCCATGAAAGTATCCCAAGCCACGAGGTCTTTTCTTGATTACCACAGGATGAACTCGAAAAAAAAACACGCTCAGGAATTACCTCCATCTTCTCACAGAGTTTTCTTCCCAATTTGGTGACAGAGAGGCGGACTCCCTTACCTCAGAGGAGATCCTCTCCTTCTTGGGTCACCTCACTGAGGGACTCAAGCAATCCACCAAAAGACTCCGCTTTTCCCTTCTTCGTGCCTTTTTCACCTTCATCATAAACACGGGCACGGAGAGGTTCGTAAATCCATGTGATGCACCGATGCTCCGAAAGATCTTCAAGGACTACAGACCCGTCCCCTGGAAAATCGTGGAAAAGGAAACCGTCGATGAGATCATCTTCAGGATTCAGGACCAAAGAAACCGGCTCATCCTGGAATTGATGGCAAGGGGAG
>DATIGG010000011.1:0-2895 GCA_035454825.1 Thermodesulfobacteriota bacterium
GGTGGTGTCAGTTACGAATGATTATTCCTATGGAAAAAGTATAATTTTATAACCTATGAAATTGTCAACAAAAATTAGGTATGGGGCAAGGGCAATGCTGGAACTTGCCTCCCATTACGGAGAAGGCCCCATTGAATTGAAAGAGATTGCGAGAAGTCAGGACATTTCAATCAAGTATCTCGAACAGGTGATTATTCCCTTGCGGACGGCTGGCCTGGTCAAGTCGGCTCGCGGTGCGAAGGGCGGCTATTCTCTGGCCAGATCTCCTTCAGAGATCTGTTTGTTTGACGTGGTTGAAACTTTGGAAGGGCCCCTGATCCTGGTCGATTGCATAAAAGATGCAAAAGTTTGTAAACGGTCTCCCTCCTGTGTGACCCGCGATATATGGGGTGATGTTTCGATGGCATTTCAGAGGGTTCTTAAAGCGATCACTTTGGAAGAGATGGTTAGACGGAGAATTGAAAAAGAAAACGGGGATTCTCCAACATACCAAATATAGAAAAATGAATATTCAGACAGTAAGACCAGAGACCTCAGACGTTACCACTAATGATGGGATTCAAGGGGTCAAGGATTCAAGTGAACAGATTCAAGTGAAAAGATGATAGACTGGTCGTTTCACTTGAACCCTTGAATCCTCGAATCCTTGAACCCTTATTTAGATAGTCTGATGTCCAAAGTCTGAAGTCCAGTGTCTGAATTACAGGGGAGGTGGAGATGGCTAAGACCATTGAGGAGATCAATGACAAGATTAAAAGAGGGAAAGCAGTCGTTCTGACAGCGGAAGAGATTATTGATTACACTGCTGAGAAAGGAATAAAGAAGGCGGCCCAGGAAGTGGATGTGGTTACGACTGGAACCTTTGGCCCGATGTGCTCCTCAGGGGCCTATTTCAACGTTGGCCACACAAAGCCCAGGATCAAGCTGGGAGGAGGAAAGACTCTCCTTAATGATGTCCCGGTTTACACGGGTTTTGCAGCAGTCGATTTTTTTCTGGGAGCGACAGCCATGCCTGAGGATGATCCGAGAAATAAGATCTTTCCTGGGAAATTTGCCTATGGGGGAGCTTATATCATTGAGGAACTGGTTGGCGGAAAGGATGTCAAACTCACGGCAACGGCCTATGGGACGGATTGCTACCCGAGAAGAAGCTTGGAGACTTACATCTCTCTCAAGGATATGAACGAAGCGGTTCTTTTCGATATGAGGAATGCCTATCAGAATTACAATGTGGCTGTCAATCTTTCGGACCGGGTCATCTATACTTATATGGGTGTTCTTCAGCCTAAAATGGGCAATGCAAACTACTGCAGTGCAGGCCAGTTGAGCCCGCTTCTCAACGATCCTTTCTACAAGACGATCGGGGTCGGGACTCGTATCTTCTTAGGCGGGGGAATTGGATACGTGGTCGGAAATGGAACACAGCATAACCCGGGGGTGAAGAGGACAGAAACAGGTGTGCCTAAAGCGCCGGCAGGCACACTCGCTGTTTCGGGCGATCTGAAGCTGATGAGTCCAACCTGGCTCCGAGGCACTTCTTTCACAGGTTACGGAGTGACCCTCACCGTAGGCATTGGCGTTCCCATCCCCATTTTAGACGAGGAAATCCTCAAGCATGCAGCGGTTAAAGATGAAGAGATTTGGGCTCAAGTAGTAGACTATAGCGAATCCTATCCCCAATGTATTCCAGGAAGTCTTGGGGAAGTGAATTATAAACAGCTCAAAAGCGGCAAGATTACGGTCCAGGGGAAGGAGATTCCCACATCAGGCCTATCCAGTTATCGCAAGGCAAGGGAGATTGGCCAGATCTTGAAGGAATGGATTGAGGCGGGGAAATTCTTCTTGACCCAATCGGTTGAACTTCTTCCCTCGGTCGATTCAGGAATTGCTTTAAAGCCATTAAAAGAAAGACCCATCAAGAAGAAAGAATGATGAAAGAGCGGCCTAACGGCCTTGAGGAGAAAGGGGATTATTATGCAGAAAAAGAGAATCGTGTTCAGTTATCCACAACACCTCATTGACCAGCCGGTCATATCGAGGTTGATCAAAGATTATGATCTGGAAGTAAATATTATGAGGGCGAGAATCACTCCCAAGGAGGAGGGGAGATTGGTCTTGGAGATCATTGGAAAGAGGGCCAATATTGAGGCAGGTTTCAAATATCTGAGTGAGATAGGGGTGGAGGTCCAGTCACTGGCTCAGGACGTCCGCTGGCATGAGGATCGATGTACCCATTGTACGGCCTGTATCTCTGTCTGTCCAACGAAGGCCCTCGATGTTGACCGACGGGAAATGGAGGTTTCTTTTAATCGGGACAAGTGCATCGCCTGTGAACTGTGTATTCCAGTCTGTCCCTATCAGGCCATGGAGATTTTGTTTTAATATTGCTCCGACAGATACCCCATCCCCCTTCTGACCTCCCCCTTGAAGGGGGAGGAAGATAGTGATTCCCCTCCCCTTCAGGGGGAGGGCCAGGGTGGGGGTGGGGTTGTTTTTTGAGTTTGGTTTCGGCTATGCTGGGTTAGGACAATCAATGAAAAAAAGGGTTGTGGTGGCTATGAGCGGCGGGGTTGATTCGAGCCTCGCCGCTTTTCTTCTTAAAGAAAGGGGTTATGAGGTCATCGGGGCAACGATGTGCATCGGGATGGCGGATAAAACCCAGAAAGGGCCTGCACGATGTTGTGGAATTGCGGATATTGAAGATGCGAGACGTGTTGCGCTTCAGCTTGAGATTCCTTTTTATGTGTTTCATGTGAGGGATGAGTTTGAAAGGGAGGTCATTCAATATTTCTGCGAGGAATACGTTAAGGGAAGAACGCCCAATCCCTGTATCCTCTGTAATGAGAGAGTAAAGTTTGGATCTTTTGTAAGAAAAGCGATGGAACTGAAGGCCGA
>DATIGG010000012.1:0-12306 GCA_035454825.1 Thermodesulfobacteriota bacterium
AAGGCTCAGGGCATCACGGCTCGCAAGAATTAATCCCAGAGCAATGGAACGACCACTGCTCGGTCCGTCTCCTTCCATTCCAGTAACGCCGTCCAGAATGGTGAGCGCGGGCCGAATGATCTGAAAAATATCAACAAGCACCTGGGCAAAAAGTTTTCGGTCCTCTCCTGCCTTTAAGTGCCATAGGGCCTTCTTGGGACCGGGCACACATCCGAAAAGATTCTTTACCCCCAGGGTGAGAAGCATCTGGGCGTGGGTTTTCCATTTCGGAAGATTGATGATGACATCAGCCTCCAGAACGGCCTGATCGATTTCAATATTCTTAAAGACCCTCCCCTTGACTTCCCGGGCCTGGACAGGCCGGTTAAATTCGACAATGGGGCAATCCATTGATCGCGCCATCTCAGCAATCTCTGCCTTCTCAGCGGCCTTGGCCGTACTTCCAACTGCAGGACTGTCCCCTATAGAAGGAGCGCCACCTGCTTCCCGGGCGATCTGGATCGCTGCCTTGATAATCGATGGATGGGTTGTAACAGCCTTATCAGGAGACTTCCCAATGAGGAGATTGGGTTTAAGGAGAACACGATCGCCCTTCTTGATGAAGGATTCTATCCCACCCAGGAGATCGATCGATTGCCGAAGAACATTCAGGACCTGCTCGTGGTTATAATTGCCGCACTTTACGATCGAGACTTTCGGTTGCATTTTATGTAGGAAATAACCCGAATTACTCCCTCTCCCTGGCGGGAGAGGGGGAAGGTGAGGGGAAGTCCAATGTCCACTCCCACCTTAATCGTTCGACTGAGCTCACGACGAAGTCCTCACCCATCAAGGGGGAGGAGATTAGGTTAACGATTCTGCAGTTCCAGGGGGCCTTCCAAGCGTGAGTGATAACGGAGATACTCCCTCATCACAGCGGAGAATCACCCCAGATTTTCTTTCGCGGTAAGTTCTTCGATGGAGATCTCGATGACGGCCGTTTTACCGAGAATCTCTTCTGCGATCCCCTCGTAGCCACCTTCAGGCTGATACTTCTCCATCAGTCTTTCAAGCATCTCCATTTTTTTCTTCCGCGAATTCACCAGGCTCCCCTTCCCCTTGATAAGGATGCTTCGATAGTAGTAGCTTGCTCTACAGGCAGGCCCTTTAGCAGGGACGTAGGCAATAGGTTGATCCACCTCAAAGCAGACAGGACTTCCTCTCCGGATATCGCTCATCTTCTCTCCTTTTTTTGAAGAGTGAAAATAAATCTTTCCGTCCCGATAGAGGTAATTGACCGGCTTGATGACCGGAAATCCTTTCCGGTTGACGGTTGCCATCCGGCCAACCTGGGACTGGTCCAAAATGGCCTTGATTGTTAACTGGTCTTTTATCTCCCTTTCCGGTCGCCTCATTTTCCACCCCCTTAACCAGTGTCAGTGACAGTGTCAGTGTCAGAAAAGTAACTCACATTATCCGCTCCTAATTCATCATTCATAATTTTCTTCCGCAATGCGCATTCCGAAATCCGAAATGCATTGTCTCCGGACTCCGAAGTTGATTCAATCGATTAGCCGGATCACTCCCTCCCTGAACATGGGGACGATCGATAGGATATTAGTCTGGGCACAGTAAGGAAGATCATCGCCTCTCCCTAAACGAATCAGTACGCTCCCGTGATGAGAGAGGTGAAATGCCTCCAGGAGATTGCCTTTAAATCGTTTGAAAAGGAGGTGGGCTGCCTGGGCCGCATCGGTGAGAACAATGTCCTGTTTTCTGATCTTTAGAATCAAATCGATGATCATTCCTCCACATACGGTGTCCTCGAGGGAAAAACGGCCCTCATCCCCTGATGGAAAGATCAGAAGATCCCACCCTATTGTCAAACATCGCTCTGCCGTTGCCTCGACGTTAAAGAAGCTCCCCACCATGACCTCTTTCGCTGGAGAAACGAGATGAAAAGCCCGTGTGCCATTGGTTGTCCTCAGGATGATCTTCTTGTTTCTTATCTTTTCAGTGACATACTCCCTTGGAGAATTCCCGAGATCGAACCCCTCAATCGGTTGGGTATCCTTCTCTCCGCCCAGGAACGTCGTCCCGGGAGGAAACTCCTTTTTCTTTTCAAAGGCCTCTTCCACAGAAAGGACAGGAATAAACTCTTTTGCCCCTTGGGACAGGGCATGAACGATGACCGAAGTGGCCCTGAGAATATCGAGAACGACCACCGAACGGTTTAAGAGAGAGTCAGGATCAGGGGGAATGGGTAAAAGCTGAGTATCGATCTGCATGGAAGGAAATTACCACACCTCTCTACCTATTTCAAGGTTACGGAAGAATTAAGATGGCCACGCAAGACGCTCAGCCTGCTATGATGGACGAATCCTCCGCTTCTCAAGGTTTCGGAGAAGAGACCATCCTGATCCAATCGCACCCGAGACTGAGAAGGTGTGAAAAAATCTAATTTTCCCGTGTCGGCATCAATCCGGCCCACGAGGATGGGCGGATTGGAGAAACATTAGGGCGGAACCTGCAGAATTGAACCCTATAGGCTAACCCTGCTTAATCACGCTGATTTACTAAAAGGAAAGGTTACCCGCAACACCTGATGACCCGCATCCTAATGTTTCGACAAGGCGCCCGTCCTTGCGGGCCGGGCGCAGGTTCCCAATTTTTTCACACTTTCTGAGAGGTTATCATCGGGCCCACAGAAAAACTTGCTTTTTCTCATTGAAGATGTTAAAAAATTTCCTAATATTTTTTATTAAACTTTGGCCGCCAATTGATGCGTGCTGGTTTAGCGGAAGGGTGATCAGGTGCCAGACCATTGGCGCTTCCTTTCTTCCCGCCTCTTTTAACGCACATGCAAAAAATAAGTGCTGTGGTCTTGTTCGTCTTCCTGGCGTTTCTTGTCATATCCTCTGCCATGGGGGCTGAGGAGTTTCCTGTTTCCCCCCCTCCGATTACAGAGGGCATGTTTCCGTGCAGCCAGTGTCATGCCTCCATGGAAGTGAATCGAAAAAAGAGGGAACTCACAGACGAACATACCAATATCAAGCTTCATCATGCCGAGACCATGCGATGGTGTCTCGACTGCCACGATGGAAAGAATCGGGATAAGCTTCGGCTCTTCAATGGGGAATTGATCAATTTCACGGAGAGCTACCGCCTCTGCGGCGAATGTCATGGGAACCTCTATCGAGACTGGAAGTCAGGCATTCATGGAAAAAGGACGGGGTACTTTTCTGGCGGGAAAAGAACTTATTTCCTCTGTGCTCACTGTCATGACCCTCATGAACCTAAGTTCAAATCGATAAAGCCCGAACCTCCCCCGCTTCGGCCGACGGATTGAGAAAATGGGAGATAAACGCTATACCCGCAGAGAGTTCATCCGGAATATTTCGTTGACCGCTTTGGCAGGCCTCTCCCTTCCCCTCCTCTCCTCCTGTTCGAAAGAAGAAACCGAAGATTTCTTGCAGAAACATTTCAAGGAGATGACAGCGGAAGAGAAGAGACGGGTCATTGCCAAACTCGAACAGAGATACCTGCAAAAATACGGTAGAAAATTCCAGATCAGCACTCAGGAGGCACTCCCGGAAACTCTGTGGGGGTACGGTCTCGATCTTTCCCGGTGTATTGGATGCAGAAAATGCGTCTACGCTTGTGTCAAAGAAAATAATAACTCTCGCCATAAACGGCAACTCCAATGGATCAGGGTTCTCAGGCTTAAGCGGGGAAACCTGATCAATCTTGAAAACTCCGAACATTACTATGACGCTCCCCTGGTTCCGGAGAAAGGGTTTACCTATCTGCCTGTTCAATGCCAGCACTGCCAGGACCCCCCCTGTGTGAAGGTATGCCCAGTCCATGCGACGTGGCAAGAACCGGATGGTCTTGTGGTAGTCGATTACAACTGGTGTATCGGTTGCAGGTACTGCATCGCTGCTTGTCCGTATAAAGGAAGAGTCTTCAACTGGTCTGAACCCAATATTCCGAAAGAGGAGATCAATCCCTCTGTCCACTACCTTGGAAACCGGCCAAGGATGAAGTGTGCAGTGGATAAGTGTACTTTTTGTATCCAGCGGGTGAGAAATGGAAGATATCCGGCCTGTGTCGAAGCCTGTCCCACAGGGACCAGGAAATTTGGAAACCTTCTCGACCCCAAGAGTGAAATAAGATATATCATCGAAAATAAAAGGGTCTTCCGGCTCAAGGAAGACTTAAATACGGAGCCCAAATTCTACTACTTCTTTGAGGCATAAAATAAACCCTTCAACAGAATTCAAATGAACGAGCTGCGGGAAACATTGAAAGAAACATGGCATTTTTACAAGAGGACCCTGATTCTCGTTGCCAGGGGAAGTAACGCTTATTACGTCTGGTGCTTTTTCCTCCTTGGGATCATCCTGTTTGGTTTTAAGTCTTATCTGGACCAGCATGATGCCGGCCTCATCGCTACCAATATGACTGACCAGGTTTCGTGGGGACTTTATATCGCCAATTTTACCTATTTGGTTGGAGCGGCGGCCGCAGCGGTTCTGCTTGTCATCCCAGCCTATGTCTACCATTTCAAACCGATTAAGGAGATTGTCATCCTCGGAGAGCTCTTTGCCGCGTCCTCCATTGTCATGGCCATTCTCTTTGTGATGGTCGATCTCGGAAGGCTTGACCGCTTCTGGCACATGATTCCCCTTGTCGGGTCCATGAACTTTCCCCAATCGCTTCTGGCATGGGATGTCCTTGTTCTCAACGGCTATTTCTTTTTGAATCTTCTCATACCAGTTTACCTGCTGGTCAAATTCTATTATAGAAAAGAACCCAACTGGAAGTTCATCCTCCCGTTTATTCTGCTCTCAGTTCCCTGGGCGGTTGGGATTCACACAGTCACCGCATTTCTTTATAATGGCCTTGCTGCCCGTCCCTTCTGGAATGCATCGATTCTCGCGCCGCGGTTCCTCGCAAGCGCCTTCTGCTCGGGACCAGCCATTATTATCATCATTTTTCAGATCATCCGAAAGGTTTCTGATCTCAAATTAGAAGACGAGGCCCTCTTCAAGATCGCCGAGTTGATCGCCTATGCCATGTTTCTCAACCTCTTCCTGCTGGCTGCCGAGTTGTATAAGGAATACTATACCCACACGGTCCATATCGAATCGTTTAAGTACCTGTTTGAGGGCCTTCATGGCCACAATCAGCTTGTTCCCTGGATCTGGACAGCCATGGCAATGAACGTCACAGCCTTTTTCATCTTTCTTATCCCGTCCACCCGTAAAAAAATTACGACGCTTAACATTGGCTGTCTGCTGATTATCATAGGGGTATGGATTGAAAAGGGGCCCGGCTTCATCATCCCGGGATTCGTGCCTGATCCTTTAGGAGAAATCTACGATTACGTCCCTAATTTTCTGGAGATCATGGTGTCCTTTGGAATCTGGGCAACCGGTCTCCTCATCTTCACCCTCCTGATGAAGGTGGCCATTCCTATTCAGACCGGGGAATTCACGCACGTTGGATATGTTGAACGTACCTATCGGCTTGAAGAAGAGCGCCAAGGTTGGAAAATTTAAATCTCTCGGATGTCAGATTAAATTTCAAAAATACAGTATTTCTTATGGAAAAATAGGGGATTTACCGTATTTACGTTCCCAGACCTTTCGAGGTAAACATAAAAGTATAACTGCTTAAAAACCGATTTTCTTAGGATGAACCGGGAGATTGAGCACGATGAAATTCTTCCTCCTCGGATTGGCGATTGGAATCTTCTTCCTTCTTCTATTCATTAGCTTCAGTCTGGGTTTCATCCCTGATCAGCCCATCTCCTTCAATCACAAGAAACACCAGGAGCAAGGAGTTGACTGCCTCACCTGCCATCCCTACCCTAAAGAACAGACTTTTTCTGGCATGCCCACCCTGGCAACCTGCTTCGAGTGCCACAAAGAACCCTTGACAAAAAACCCGGAAGAGGAAAAAATCAGGCAATTTCAGGAGAAGGGGGAAGAAATTCCCTGGAAGCGTCTATACCAGCAGCCCGATCATGTCTTCTTTTCCCATCGACGCCACGTCGTACTGGGAAAGTTAGCCTGTGAAACCTGCCATGGAAAGATTGGCCAGAGCGAAAAACCTCCTTCCAAACCCTTTGTCCGGATGACGATGGGCTGGTGTATGAATTGCCATACCAACAAAAAAGTGACCAACGACTGTTTGGCATGCCATGTCTAAACCGATTGCTAAACGCAGATTGCAAATTTCAGATTGAAAAATCTGAAATCCAAAACTTGAAATCTGAAACAGGAAATTAAATGAAGGTGAACCGCAGGGATTTTTTGAAGATGGGTGGGGGAGCAGGAGTCGCCATTGCCTTGGGCGGTGGTTTCTTGAAGTGGTCCCAATTCCCTACTCCAGAAAAAGGACTTGAACCGGGCGTTGAAAAGTGGGTTCCTACGGTCTGCGGCCAATGCATGGGCGGTTGCGGGGTCCTGGCCAGGATCATCGACGGATGGGCCGTCAATATTATCGGGAACCCTCTTCATCCTGTGAACCGCGGAACTCTCTGCCCTAAAGGCATCGCAGGACTTCAGGGTCTCTATGATCCTGATCGCATCCGGTCCCCCCTGAAAAGGTCTGGGAAAAGAGGCGAGGGCCGGTGGCAGCCTATCTCATGGGATGAAGCCCTCTCCACCGTCAGCGAATCCTTGAAAAAATTGAGGCAAAATGGAGAGCCCCATCGTCTTGCAGTTTTAGGAGGGAGATATCGGGGATTGATGAGGTCCCTCTGGGAACGCTTCCTCGAAGCCTTTGGATCGCCGAATTACATCGACCATCAATACCAATGGGAAGGAGCAACCATAGAGGGCCTCTATCTCACTCAAGGGATCTATTCTCCACCTGCCTATGATTTCGAGAATACCCGGTATATCCTCTCCTTTGGTTCAGACCTCCTCGAATCTTACTGGTCTCCCGTCCAGGCCCTGAGCGCTTACGGCCAATTCAGGAGGGGAAGACCCGATCAGCGGGGGAAACTGGTTCAGATCGAACCCAGGCTTTCCATTACCGGCATCAAAGCGGATGAATGGATCCCGGCCCTGCCCGGAACAGAAGGGCTGATTGCACTTGCCATTGCCAATATGATCATTAAAGAGGGACTTTACAATAAAGAATTCATCACAAACCATGCTTTCGGATTTGAAAACTGGAAAGACGCGCGCGGGAAGGATCATGTCGGGTTCAAAGAGTATGTCCTTTCAGAATATGGATTCGATGTTGTTTCCAAACAGACTGGAATTCCTGTCGATAGCTTCATCAGGCTGGCCCGAGAATTTGCGTCTAATCAACCCTCCCTTGCCATCGGATATCGAGATCGGCCCTTTCACCAGATGGCTGTTTCCATTCTGAATGGATTGGTCGGCAATATTGATACTTCAGGAGGGGTCCTCATACCCAGGACCGTTCCCCTTCAAACCCTGCCCCCGTTCAGGAAAGATGCCACTGCCCAAAAGGGTCTTGAGACGCAGAGAATCGATGGGGACAAGAAATCCAATGTCATGCGTCAGCAACCCCATCTCTTTGCCGGGAATGTTATTTCAGGAAAGCCCTATCGGCCAGAACTCCTATTCCTTTACTACACGAATCCCCTCTTTTCAAACCCGAATTCTGATCTCTTCTCCAAGGCATTTGCGGAAATCCCTTTCATTGTGAGTTTTTCTCCTTATATGGATGATACGACTTCTTTTGCTGACCTTGTTTTGCCGGACCAGACGCCTCTCGAACGGTGGCAGGATGATCCCGTCTTTTTAAACAATGGTTTCCCGGTTCTCGGAATCCGGCAACCTGTGGTCGAACCTCTTTATCAGACCAAAGCAACGGGGGACGTCCTCCTGCAAATCAGCAAATCTTTAGGGGGAGAAATCCAGCAGGCCTTCCCGTGGAAGGATTTTGAAGAAGTCTTGCTTTACGGGATTCGCGGTGTTTTTGAAGCCAAAAGAGGAGATACCTTTGGCCTCCACTTCGAGCAATCCTGGACCCGCCTTCTCGAGAAGGGAGGATGGTGGGCTCCCTCCTATAAAACGTTTGATGAGTTCTGGAAACAGCTTCAAGAGAAAGGGGGATGGTGGGACCCTATATACGATTCGAAAGAGTGGGACCGCATCTTCAGGACTCCATCGAAGAAATTTGAATTCTATGCCCAGACTCTGGAACAGACTCTCCCTGCTGCGAGTTCGAAAGAGATGAAAGACGCTTCGTTTCTCCCCCATTGGGAGGAATCTAAAAAGAGAGCCGACGAAAAGGCGTATCCTCTCCATCTCCACATTTTTAGGACCATGGCCCTGACAGGAAGCAGGAATGCGAACCAACCCTGGCTCCAATCTATCGTTGGGGAGTACCTGCTCGAAAAATGGGAGACATGGGTGGAGGTCAATCCGGAGACAGCGCACCGGCTGGGAATCTCCGACGGAGATTGGGTCTGGGTGGAATCACCCATCAGAAAAATTAAAGTGAAGGCAAGGCTTTACAAAGGGGCCATGCCAGAGGTTTTGAGCATACCCCTTGGAGAAGGCCACCAATCCGGAGGACGGTGGGCCACTGGCTTAGGGGAAGACCCTTACCGGCTCCTTGGGGACGATCTCGACCCTATGACCGGTTACCCAATCAGCGGATCCACACGAGTAAAAATGTATAAGGTTTAACCCCCGACCCGTCGGGAAACCAAACAGGGTTTGGACCACCCGCTTGATCTGAAACTGGAGGCATGCGACGGAAATGGCTGAGACCAAAGGGTCGTCTGGGCATCGATGGGGAATGGTCATTGATTTGGACAAGTGTTCGGCCTGCCAGGCCTGCGTCGTGGCCTGTCAGGCTGAGAATAACGTTGCGATTATCGAACCGGAGGAATCGGCTAAAGGTCGCACCATCCACTGGATCGAACTGATCCCCTATATCGAAGGAGAGTATCCCCATATCAAAGGAAGACTTCTTCCAAGACCCTGTATGCATTGTGATAATCCGCCCTGCACCAAAGTCTGTCCGGTTTTTGCCACCTATATCAATGAGGAAGGCCTGGTGGCCCAGATCAATCATCGCTGCATCGGGTGTCGGTACTGCACAACAGCATGTCCTTACACCGTAAAATATTTCAACTGGTATCCACCCGAGTGGCCAAAAGAGATGAAGGGCTCTCTCAACAGGGACGTCTCGATTCGGACAAAAGGGGTGGTGGAGAAGTGTACCTTCTGCAGTCACCGCCTCCTCAGGGCAAGAGAAAAGGCAAAAGTGGAAGGGAGAGAGCTTCTGCCCGAAGATTACATCCCGGCGTGTGTCCAGGCATGTCCGAGTGGCGCCATGTTCTTCGGTGACCTGAACGACCGCAACAGTGTCGTTTCAACACTTTCACGGGAGAGAAGAGCCTTCAGACTGATGGAGGATTTGGGTACAGAACCCAAAGTGATCTACCTATCGGAAGGAATGTGATGGAAGAGAAACACTTAACAGTGGAAGAAGATAGCATTTTATTCGAACCCATCCGCAACACAGGGAGGACCTTTTATCTCGCCTTGTTGATCCTCGTTGCAGTCATTCTGTGGGGGGTATACGCATACCAATACCAATATCGTCACGGTCTGGGGGTCACGGGACTTGCCAGGCCCATCTTTTGGGGAGTCTATATCACCAACTTCGTCTTCTTTATCGGGATTAGCCACGCAGGCACCCTCATCTCGGCAATCCTCCGTCTCGCAAAGGCCGAATGGCGAAGGTCCATCACGCGGTCCGCGGAGGTCATCACGGTTTTGGTCCTATTTTTTGGTGTCGGGAATATCTTAATGGACCTCGGCAGACCTGACCGGATGCTGAACATCATCCAGTACTCACAATTTAAGTCACCGCTTCTCTGGGATGTCTCGAGCATCACGGTTTATCTCACCGCCAGTTCCATCTATCTCTATCTCCCCCTGATACCCGATATCGCCCTTCTCCGTGACTACGGCGGAAAATGGAACTGGTTTTATCGGATCTTCGCTTTGGGCTGGACGGGAACGGAAAGCCAGCACCGCCGGCTCGAAAAAGGGATCGCCTTTATGGCCATCCTGGTGATTCCCGTCGCGGTCTCCGTCCATACGGTCGTTTCCTTTGTCTTCGCCATGACGATCCAACCCATGTGGCACAGCGCCATCTTCGGCCCCTACTTTGTTGCCGGCGCCATCTTTTCGGGGATCGCTGCCCTCATTGTGGCTATGAATGTGATTCGGAAGGTCTATCATCTGGAAGACTATTTAAGACCTGTTCACTTCAATAACCTTGGAATTCTGCTTCTCGTGATGACACTCCTCTGGTTCTATTTCACTTTTACAGAATACCTCACCACCTATTACGGAGCAGAACCTCTCCATATGACGATCTTCTGGTCCAAGTTTACAGGGGAATTCGCCCCCCACTTTTGGGGAATGTTTCTCTTCTGTTTTGTGATCCCCTTGCCCATCCTCAGCTTGAGAAAGACACGAACCCCTCTCGGCACATTGATCGCTTCGATCTCCATTGTGATCGGGATGTGGCTCGAACGCTTCGTGATCGTTGTGCCCACGCTGACCAATCCCAGACTCCCCAATGAGGTGGTTGCCTATCATCCCACATGGGTGGAATGGTCCGTCTTCGCAGGTTGCATCTCCTTCTTTATTCTTCTCTACATGATCTTCACCAAGGTCTTTCCCATCGTTTCCATTTGGGAGATCAGGGAAGGAAGGGAAAAGTCGATGGCCGAGGTCCAGGAACGGGTCCGAACCTATCTTCCTGGGATCAGCATTGAATGAAGCCCCCTCATCTATCCCCGCTTCTCCGGCCGCAGAGGCGCAGAAGAGAGATGGGATGAGGGAAGTGGAGGAAAGAATGAATGTCCCCATCCTCAATCGAAAGATTCTCCAGGCGGGAGGAGGGTTGGCCATCGTCCTTTTACTCATGGGCCAACTTGCCCAGGCCCAAACCCTTATCCCTGAAGATCCGACCAAAGGAGCTCGCCTCTTTGTCGGCAAAGGGTGTGTCAAATGTCACGCCCTTAGGGGGGAAGGTGGAAAGATCGGACCTGACTTTGGAAGGGTAGACCTTGGCGATACTCTGCTTGAGCTGACCTCAAAGCTGTTGAATCACCTCCCTCCCATGATGCGGGGCATGGAGAGGGTAAGAATGCCAAGAGCTAACCTGACAGGCGAAGAAATTACCGATATCTCCGCCTATCTCTACTTCCTTAAGTTCTTCGATGAACCGGGAAACCCGACCCGGGGAAAATATCTCTTTAATGAAAAGGGCTGCAGCAACTGCCATCCTCTTTCCGGCAGGGGCAAGGAAGGCGAAACCGGCCTGGACCAGTTTCCACAGAATATCTCACCGGTCTACTTGAGCGAGATGATCTGGAATCACGGGCCGGTTATGATCGCCCGGATGGTCAAGCTCGGAATGAAGTGGCCGACCTTTGAGGGGATGGAGATGATGGATCTGCTTGAGTATATCAAAATCAATGCACGGGGTCCGAAGGAGGCCGCTTTCATCACGCCGGGAAATCCGAAGGAAGGCAGGCAGGTCTTTATTACAAAAGGTTGCATGAAATGCCATTCGATCCGAGGGGAAGGTGGAAAAGGACGAGAAGATCTGAGCAAGAGGGCAACGCTTTTTTATAAGAGTCTCACGCAGATTGCTTCCATCATGTGGAATAAAGGACCAACGGTTTTGGCAAAGATGGCCCAGACCCAGACGGGTATTCCGAAATTTACGCCGAAGGAGATGGCGGATCTCCTCGCCTACCTCTACTTTCTCCATTTCATTGACGAACCTGGAAATCCTGCCAATGGGAAAAAGGTTTACACGGAAATAGGATGTTCGAAATGCCATGGCCTTGATGGAAGGCCCGGGGAATTGATGCGGATCGACCTCTCCCAGTACCAAAAGTCGAGTAACCCTATGGATATTGTTGCCGGTATCTGGAACCATGGCACAGAGATTGAAAAGGCTATGACGGAGAGCAAGATTCCCTGGCCCCGGTTCAAGAAGGGAGAGTTGGTTGATCTCCTCGATTTCATCCGAAGTCCAAAGAAGCAATAGAGTTCAGCTTGCTCACTCTGAAAGGAAAAGAAGGATGAAAAGGTTTTGCATCTTGATCTTCTTCGCTTGCCTCTTTTTCGTGAATAGTTTTGTCCTCCGGGATCATACGGCAGCGGCTCAAAAGAAGGCTGAATACCTTCTTCCGGGAGACATCAAGGAGGGGTGGCGGGTCTTTGTCCAGAAGAAATGCGGTCAGTGTCATTCCATCTGGGGAGAAGGCGGAAAAGGAGGACCCGATCTTGGTGCCCT
>DATIGG010000013.1:0-2105 GCA_035454825.1 Thermodesulfobacteriota bacterium
TCTCCTCTGGGCCAGTCTTGCGGCCATTTTACTGGCTGTTTCTCTCAGCTTTTTCCTCGTAAAGCGGGTGTTAGGTCCGCTGACCCGGATGACGAGTATTACCCGAGAGATCGCATCAGGCGATTACTCGGGAAGGGCTCCCATCACGACTCAAGACGAGGTGGGCCAGTTAGCAGTGGCCTTTAACCGCATGGCAGAAAGCCTCCAGCATATCGAACAACTGCGGAAAACGATGATGATTAACGTCGCCCATGAATTGAGGACTCCCTTAACAAACGTCCAGGGGTATCTCGAGGCCTTAATCGATGGGGTGGTAACGCCATCAAAAGAGGCCTTCGAATTGCTCCATGAGGAAACCATGCACTTGGTTCGCCTGGTAGAAGACATCCTGCGCCTGGCGAAGGCGGATGCCGCCAGGGTTGACCTGCATAAAATCGAGGTCCAGATGACCGACCTGATCGCGCAGCTCCTTGACTCCTTTCGGTCCCAATTCATGACCAAAAACATCGGTGTCAAAACTGAGTTGCTCGAAGGAAACGGGCGACTCCATGCTGACCCCGATAAACTTTCACAGGTCATCCGTAATCTCTTGCAGAATGCTTGGCAGTATACCCCATCGGGTGGAACTTTCAGAATCTCAATGGAATCTCTTCCTGGGGAGATCAAGGTTGTGTTTGCAAATACGGGTGGGGAACTTGATGAAAAGGACCTCCCCTTTATCTTTGAACGTTTTTATAGGGGCGAAAAGTCGCGCTCCCGTGAACATGGAGGCACAGGAATTGGCCTTGCCATTGTTAAAGGGTTGATTGAAGCCCATAACGGCCATTTTGGGGCCGAGATTTGTCATGATGAAATACGCATCTGGTTCACCCTGCCTGTTTGAGTCTTTCACCACCCAGTCTCATCTTTACCCAATCTTTACAATTCCTTTATCGTATCCTTAATATCGATGGTTATCATATTATTGAAAGCAAAGGAGAAAAGTAAATGGCCACAACAAATCAGGAGGTGAGCAAAATGAAAAACCTATTCGCATTGACGATGATGTCAATCCTGGTTCTTACTGGATACCAAAGGGCTGATTCCAGTCAGCAGGCAGCAAAAGAGGGTATGGCGAAAGAGGAGAAAACCTTGCAAGTCGCAACATTTGCCGGAGGTTGTTTTTGGTGTACTGAATCTGACTTCGAAAAGGTGCCCGGTGTTGGGAAAGTAGTATCAGGGTACACGGGAGGTAAGAAGGAGAATCCAACCTACGAAGAGGTTTCCTCCGGGACGACCGGACATGTCGAGGCGGTTCAAGTCTATTATGATCCCTCTAAAATAACTTATGAGGGGTTGCTCGATTACTTCTGGAAGCATATTGACCCTACGGATCCGGGAGGACAGTTTGTCGATCGAGGTTCCCAGTACCGGAGCGTTATATTCTATCACGATGAGGAACAAAAAAGATTGGCGGAAAAGTCGAAGGAAGAGTTGAGCAAGTCGAGAAAGTTCGATAAACCGATTGTCACGGAGATTTTAAAATTCACCAAATTCTATGAGGCAGAGGAGTATCACCAGGATTACTATAAGAAGAATCCTTTCCGATATAAGTTTTACAGATACGGCTCCGGCCGTGATCAGTTTTTGAAGAAGGTATGGGGGAGTGAAATGGAAATCGCAAAGCCAAAGAATGAAATGACTTATCAGAAGCCAGATGAAGCAACTCTAAAGAAAAAGTTGACCCCGCTGCAATACCAGGTGACCCAAAAAGAAGGTACCGAACGTCCGTTTCAAAATGAATACTGGGATAATCACAGAGAGGGGATTTATGTCGACATCGTTTCTGGCGAGCCTCTGTTCAGTTCCCTCGACAAGTTTGAGTCTGGAACTGGATGGCCAAGTTTTACGAAACCCCTTGAACCCGGTAATATCGTTGAAAAGGAAGACAGAGGCCTTTTTATGAAACGCACCGAGGTCAGGAGCAAACATGCTGATTCCCATCTCGGCCATGTGTTTGACGACGGGCCGGCACCGACAGGACTCCGGTATTGCATGAATTCCGCTTCCTTGAGATTCATTCCCAAAGAAGATCTCGAAAAAGAGGGTTACGGAGAGTATTTGAA
>DATIGG010000014.1:0-6467 GCA_035454825.1 Thermodesulfobacteriota bacterium
TGAGATCCATCGTCGCCATGGCCAGGCCAGCTCCATTGACCATACAGCCAACATTCCCATCGAGCTTGATATAGTTCAAATTATATTTTGAGGCTTCGATCTCCAATGGGTCTTCCTCGTAAAGGTCCCTGAGGGCTGAGATTTCTTTATGTCGGAAAAGACCATTATCATCAAAATTCATCTTTGCATCGAGGGCGATGAAGTCACCCCCCCGGGTGAGAACCAGTGGATTAATCTCAGTTAGAAGGCAATCCTTCTCCGAAAAGGCTTTGTAAAGTCCCGAAAGGATACCCCTTAATTTTCCGACCTGTCCCGGATCGAGTCCAAGACCAAAGCCAATCTTATTGGCATGGAAAGGCCTGAATCCAGTAAGAGGATCGGTCCATTCCTTAACGATCTTTTCAGGACTCTCTGCAGCTACTTTCTCGATCTCCACTCCTCCTTCGCGGCTCGCCATGATGACGGGGCAGGCTCTGGATCGGTCCATGACCACTCCAAGGTAGATCTCTTCCTGGATCTCCATCCCTTCCTCGACCAGGACTTTCCGGACGAGGCGGCCTGACGGACCGGTCTGGTGAGTAACCAGGGTCATCCCCAAGATCTCTTTCGCAGCCTTTTCGACCTCTTGAAGTGTGCCCGCCAGTTTTATGCCTCCACCCTTGCCTCTTCCTCCGGCATGGATCTGGGCCTTTACAACGATAACCTTTCCTCCGACCCGCTCAGCAACTTTTCGGGCTTCCTCCGGAGTCTCAGCCACGCCACCCTTGGGGACAGGAACTCCATAACCCTTCAGGATCTCCTTCGCCTGATATTCATGGATCTTCATAACCCCTCCCTCCGGTTGACTTTTTTCTTAAATAGAATAAAAGGAGATATAAGTCAACCCTTCGACTCCCCGCCATAAATGCCGAGGGTTGCTCAGGGTTGATCCTGAGCGGCGCTAAGCCCTGTCTTGAAAGGCGGGGCTTAGCGCCGTCGAACGGGTCAATAAGAATATGGATGGTTTTAATAAATCCAAATCATGGCTTTAAAACTGGCGAGCAACGGGGCAATCAAGCGGACCGTTGAAAATGGATGCCTCTTTATATGATCGACTTATTTACAGGGAGACGCTGAAATAAGGTCAGCATGACAAGCAGGTGACTTCTTTTTGGGATCTCGGTTTCAATCTCGCGTACGCCCTATTAATCCCGACAATTGTCATGGCATCCAGGATATCGCCCCTTTCGATCATTTTCATGACCTCTTCGAAGTTGAAGGAATGAATCTCAAGATATTCGTCTTCGTCCAGTTTCTGCTCACAGGGAATGAGGTCGGTGGCGAGAAAGAGGTGAATCCGCTCATCACTGTAACCCGGACCGATTAAAATCTCTCCCATCTCTTCAAACTGCCGCCCCATGAAACCCGCTTCCTCCTGAAGCTCCCTCCTGGCGCATTCCAAGGGGTCTTCCCCTCGATGCATCGTCCCTGCTGGAATCTCCCAGATCATGGTTCGAATCGCAGGCCGGTATTGACGAAGAAGAATCACAGACTGATCTCTCTGAACAGGGACAATCGCTGTAGATCCAGGGTGCCGAATCACCTCTATCGTTGTTTCTCTTCCATTCGGTAGGTTCGTTTCTTCAACCTTGAAATCAAAAATCCTCCCCTGATAGAAGAACGGTCCTTCTTTGTGATTTGTCATCAATTCAACTCCTTTGTAGAGATGATCGCAAAGCGCATAGAGCATAGCGCAGGGCGATATGAAAGCGACTACGATGGGAACAAATATAAGACACCTGGAAACAGCTGACAACCCTGACTTCCTGAAGAATTCTCTCGATTAAGATACTTGTGAAATCGTGAAATTTATCTTATTAAGGATGATATTTTGGGTTTAAAATATAGGAGGGTGCCATGAAAAGACTATCCGTTTTTCTTATTATTGTCTCGACCCTTGTTTTCCTCTCTCCAGTCGTTGGGAAAACCGAAGAAAAGATCCCGCAGGTCATCAGCATTGGAACACATTCCATTGGTTCCTTTTTTCATACCACAGGAACCGCTGCGGCCAAGGTGATAACGGACCATACAAAAATAAGAGCGATTGTCAAACCTATGGCTGGGCCTGTTGCGTGGTATCCCTATATGGAAAGGGGAGAGATTGAATTAGGGGTGTTAAACATGTGGGATGCGGAAAAGGGCTATCTCGGGGAATCTCTTTACGAGAAATTGTCCAATAAGAAGGGGTTCTCCGTGCGTCTTTTATGCCCGACCGTACCCAACGCCATTGGATTGGTCGTAGCGAAGGATTCACCCATAAGGAATATCTCAGATTTGAAGGGCAAAAAGGTGAGCGGAAACTTTCCTACACCGTCGCTT
The DNA here is from genome assembly GCA_035454825.1 of Thermodesulfobacteriota bacterium. GTDB lineage: Bacteria > Desulfobacterota > BSN033 > BSN033 > UBA1163 > DATIGG01. The sequence goes on from DATIGG010000014.1 coordinate 2,359, forward strand.
CAACTCCAAACCGAGGCTCTTCTCGCCAATGGAAATCTCGTCTGGAAGGATATTCTACCGGTTCCCTCGAATTCCCCTGCTGAGAGTGTGAAAATGGTGACGGAAGGGAGATCGGATTCATCAGGGACAGTTACCCTGGGAACACCTGCCATTGATGAATTGAATGCAAAGAAGGGGGCCCGGTTTTTGCCGTTGGATCCTTCACCGGAGGCGGTGGCAAGGATGAAGAAGTTCTTTCCGGGTTACACGGTAAGAGTGAAGTCCGGCCCGGGTCATACGGGAATAGAGGGTGAACAATACTTGTGGGCTTATGACACCTACCTCATCGTCAGTGAAAAGTTGTCTGAGGAGGCGGTCCATCTCATCGCGAAGACATTGTGGGAGAATTACACGGAACTGGAAAAAGTCCACAAACTCTTGAAGGGTTGGACGCCCGATGGGTTTGTTTCTAAACATGCTCTGATTCCATATCACCCAGGCGCTATAAGTTTCTACAAGGAAAAAGGCGTCTGGGATACGGAGATGGAACGCTTACAGAAAGACCTTTTAGAGAAGAAAAAAGAAAGGTAACCGTGAAATCACGCCTTCAGCCAGAGGAGTGAGGAGATGAAAGAAGAGGGCGGCCCTCGTTTCAGGCAGCTTCAGGGGCTATCCAAGCAATACGGCGATCTCGTTCTGACGCTCATTCCCGTGATCGGCATTGTGGGCGTTTTGAATGTTCCATCCCACTTTCGTATCTTCCTTCACCTGCAGCAGTTCATAGCCCTCCTGTTCGGACTTGTGCTTGGCTCTGCCTTTATCCTTCTGCCGTTCAAGAAGGGTGCTTCACTCGCCAGACTCCCCTGGTACGATCTATTTTTTTCACTTCTTTCCATCGTTGCGGGTCTCTATATTGCTGTCCATTACAAGACGATCATGGTGGATGTTGGCATCATTCAGACAGAAAGGGTCGTTCTTGGAATCTGTGCCGTCTTGCTGACCATCGAAGCATCCAGAAGAGTCGTGGGTTTGCCCTTCATCGTGATCATCCTTGTCTTTATCTTCTATGCCCTCTTTGCGTCCCATTTCCCGGGAAAGTTATATACAAGAGCAATCGCCTACGACAACTTGGCCACTTATCTCTACCTTGATCCCCAAGGGGTTTTGGGCATTCCCCTCGAAGTGGCTGCCACCATCGTTCTTGTATTTCTGCTCTTTGGTCAAACCATCAGCAGCGTGGGAGTGAGCCGGTTATTCAATGACCTTGCCTTTGCCCTTATGGGTAAATACAGAGGGGGACCTGCAAAAGTAGCTGTCTTCGCGTCCTCGCTTTTCGGGATGATTTCGGGGAGCGCTGTAGCCAATGTTGCCACGATTGGAGTCTTTACGATTCCTCTGATGAAAAAGGCTGGATACAGACCTTATTTTGCCGGGGCAGTAGAGGCGGTGTCCGGAACCGGGGGACAAATCATGCCTCCGATCATGGGAGCAGCAGCTTTTATCATGGCAACCTTTATTGGTGTGCCTTATGCGAAAATTGCCCTTTCTGCATTGATTCCAGCCTTATTATATTACATTGCCGTGTTCATTCAGATAGACTTAAGGGCGGGGAAGGGAAATCTCCACGGCTTGCCAGCGCAGGAACTTCCCAAAGTTAGGGAGGTGCTAAGAGACAACTGGCCTTTTTCTATTCCTTTCTTGGTCCTTGTTTATACCCTCTTCATACTCTGGATGGAGGCGGAGTCTGCCGGCCTTATCAGTATCCTGGCGACCATCATTCTTGGTTTTCTAATGAGGAAGAGAACAGGCCTTCATTTAAAAACCTTACCAGTGATACTTCGGGATGCAGGAAAAGGGCTCCTCGAGATCGGGGTCACAAGTGCCGGCGCGGGCCTGATCATCGGAGTGCTCAGTATCACCGGGCTTGCCTTTACCTTCTCATCTGTGCTTGTGAGTCTTGCTAAAGGAAGTGTCTTTCTATTGCTCCTGCTCTCTGCCATTGGAGCAAGCATCCTCGGCATGGGAATGACGGTCACAGCTTCCTATCTGCTCATGGTTGTTCTTGCCGCACCGGCCCTTGTAGAGATGGGAATATCGCCGCTGCTTGCCCATTTTTTTGTCTTCTATTACGGGGTTTTGTCTTTTCTCACGCCTCCGGTATGCCTTGCGGCTTATGCGGCGGCCTCCATTGCAGGGGCGAACATGACCCAAACGGCATTTCAGGCCATGAGATTAGGAATCGCTGCCTATCTGGTCCCTTTTATTTTCGCCTTCAGACCCGCCCTTCTGCTGGAAGGAAGCATCGCAGCAGTCCTTGAAGCCTGCATCACAGCCGCAATGGGGGTTTCCTTCCTTGCGATCGGCATCGAAGGTTTCTTATTCAGACCGATCCAGATTTGGAAGAGGATCGTCCTAATGATCGGGGGTTTCTTGACGATGATTCCCGGAATTATTTTTGACGCTGTGGGTCTCTGCATGGTCCTGCCGATCCTATTTCTTGAATGGAGATGGAGAAGGAAAGAACTGAAACCGCTCGAATTTCAGGCTATTCAAAATCGGGATTGATCTCAATGAGGAGGTCTATGATGAAAATAGATATCTTCAATCACATCTTTCCAAAGGCGTATTTTGACAGGATGGTTACTCTTGCCCCTGACGGCAAAGATATGCACAAGCGGGTCAGAGCGATTCCGAGTATCATCGATCTGGATGAACGTTTCAGGATCATGGACAGGTTTCAGGATTATGCCCAGATTATCTGCCTTCCCCAGATGCCCATCGAGGTATTTGGGCCTCCCCCTGTCTCTACAGACCTGGCCAAACTGGGAAACGATGGGATGGCTGAACTGGTGAAGAAATATCCGGATCGTTTTCTCGGCTTCGTTGCCGCCCTTCCGATGAACGATCCCAGGGGACTCCTGACCGAGGCCACCCGGGCCGTCAAAGAACTGGGGGCCGTCGGAGTTCAGGCATTCAGCAATGTCCTGGGCCGCCCCCTGACAAGGCCTGAAACCATGCCGCTCTTTGACCTCATGGCCGAGTTGGATCTGCCCATCTGGCTGCATCCGGCCCGGGGAGCTGACTTCCCCGATTACAAAAGCGAACCAAAGAGCCACTACGAAATCTGGTGGACCTTCGGCTGGCCCTATGAGACCAGTGTGGCAATGGCCCACCTGGTCTTTGCAGGACTTTTCGATCGCCATCCTGACATCAAGATTATTACCCACCACCTGGGAGGAATGATCCCTTATTTCGAAGGCCGTGTTGGGCCGGGGTGGGACCAACTGGGCAAGAGAACCTCGGATGAGGATTATACCCTCCTTTTGAAGAAGCTCAAAAAGAGGCCTCTTGATTACTTCCGTATGTTCTATGCGGATACGGCCCTTTTTGGAGCCCGAGAAGCCACGATTTGCGGTTTGAAATTCTTTGGAGTGGAAAGGACGCTCTTCGGGTCCGATTCACCCTTTGACCCGGAAAAAGGCTCAGCCTATATCCGCTGGACCATCGAAATCATCGATAGTTTAGAGATCACACCCAATGAGCGAAAGGCAATCTATGAAGGCAATGCAAGAAGGCTTCTAAAACTTAAATCCTGAGCGATGAAGGTCATTTTTCACAAGAGATTCTATGAGGTCTATACCGGTGATCCGGCAGCGGCACCGGGAAGGATGGAGGCGATCTCAAAGGAACTCGAAAGAAGATTCGAGTTTATTGAGCCTGAACCCGCTTCTGAAAGAGACCTCGAACGAGTTCATGGACGAAGCCACATCCAATCGGTAAAACAGGAGGAGTTGGTTTATGAGATCGGTCTCCTGGCTGCCGGCGGAGCCATCCTTGCAGCGGAAAGAGCCTTTGAAGGACAACCCGCCTTCGGGTTGATCCGGCCTCCAGGACACCATGCGAGCCCTCACTCCTGCTGGGGCTTCTGCTATTTCAATAATATCGCGGTTGCCATCAAAAGACTGATGAGCGAAGGAAAGATCAAGAAGGCTCTCATTCTCGATTTCGATCTCCATTATGGAGATGGTACGGCAAATACCTTCAGCGGGTCCAAAGACGTCGTCTATTCTCACCCGGAGGGATCGAACCGGGACCTCTTTCTGAGTGATCTTCAGCGAACTCTTCAGTCC
>DATIGG010000015.1:0-5710 GCA_035454825.1 Thermodesulfobacteriota bacterium
GGGGAGAGAATTGGTTATATTGCTGTGAGTACCCTCTGCGAAGAGGCGGGTGAATTGGTCGGAGCCCTTGTCTTTTCCAACCGGACCCTCGGGTTCGTCAATGCCCCGGCCTTGATGCAGCGATTGGTCGCCCCTCTCCAGAGGAATTCGGTCCATGTTCAGGAATACGAAGAAAAAAGAGACCTTTTTTACGACGCCTTGACCTCTTTCGGGTATCACGTGGTGAAACCCCAGGGTGCCTTTTATCTCTTTCCCAAGGCCCTGATCGAGGATGATCTCGCCTTTGTCCAAGAACTTCAATTGAAACGAATCCTCACCGTTCCTGGACGGGGTTTTGGTAAACCGGGCTACTTCAGAATCGCCTACGCCGTTGAACGGAAGATGATCGAAGCGGCCCTTCCCGGCTTCAAAGAGGTGGCCGAGAAATTCCGACTAAAACAATAATCGTCCTTTTACTTCTGTCCTGAAAACAAGAGAGCCCGCAGATTTCCCTGCGGGTTTTTTTTGGTCCATTTTTTAAGAAGCAGTTGACAGTCCCATGGTGATTTGATTAAATTTAAGGCAATACTTTTTGCAGAAGGCTTTTATGAAAGTCGCTGCGATCATTCCTGCCCGATATGGCTCCACGCGCTTTGAGGGGAAGCCCCTTGCGGATATCCTCGGAAAACCGATGATTCAATGGGTGTATGAGGGAGTATGTCAATCCAAGCTGATCGACAAGGTCATCGTCGCTACCGATGATCAAAGGATCATGGAAGCGGTCGAACAGTTTGGCGGAGAGGCGATAATGACCTCTCCATCCCATGCTACTGGCTCAGACCGGGTGGCAGAGGTAGCCTGGAAGCTGAAGGTTGAAATCATCGTTAATGTCCAGGGAGATGAACCGCTTCTAAAGGGAACTACTATCGATAAGGCCATACGACCCCTCCTGAAAGACCCTGCTATCCCTCTGTCCACTTTGATGACAAGGATTGTGGAAGTCAGGGATTGGATCAATCCAAATGTCGTTAAAATTGTTGCAGACCAAAAAGGATTTGCCCTCTATTTCTCCCGTTCCCCTATTCCCTTCCCCCGGGACCTTAACGTTGAAAAGCTTCTTGCTTCTCCTTCAAGGGAAAAAAGTCCCCTTCCCCACCGGGTCTATAAACATATCGGGGTCTATGCCTACCGCCGGGATTTCCTGCTACGGTATTCGAAAATGAAGCACACCCCCCTGGAAAAATTGGAGAAGTTGGAGCAGCTTCGGGCTCTCGAAAACGGTTTTCCGATCAAAATTACCCCTGTAGATTACGAACCTCTTTCGGTCGATACTCCGGAAGATCTTGAAAAAGTCATTGCCTTTCTCTCAACCCAAGCCTAAAAGGCAGCTCACAACACGCCTGGAAATGTCCTAACCTATTGTGTTTATTAGTATTTTTTCATCCTCCCATCAACCATTAAAACCGTTTGATTTTACCGAGTTTTTGACGTATAATGAATTGTTATATAAAAAAGGGAACTAATGAACTTTAAAGGGTTGGTATTCCGCTTTTTCACTTTTTTCCTCCTCTTTATTTTACTATTCGTTTTCGCCTGCTCTACTCCTTCTTGGTTTCCGATCAAGAAAAGCAAGGAAAAATCTTCCTCCAAAGCGAAAATGAAGGATTTGGCAGATAAAGAGGTCGTGATCATCGATAAAGAGGAATATGTGAAGGTTAATAATCCGAGGGCCTCCGAGGGAGGAACTCAGCCGAAATACCTTTACATTCCTGTCAACGAATACTTGGCAAAGAAAGAAACGTTTACTCCCCCGTCCTACCAGAAGGTAGAACCGAGAAAAGGACCTGCTTCTCCAATCCAATCTTCACCCTCTTCCCCCTCAGTTGGAGATCAGTTTGTCGTCTCTTCTCCTAAACCTTCTTCCCCCGGTCTAAAGAAAAAGGTGATCATCACTCACCTTGACGATCGGACCCTCCAAGCTGATGAGACCCTTGGAGATTGGATTGCCGAAAAGTTGATCCGGGAGCTGGACCGGAGATCTCAAAAGGTCCTTTTCGTGGACTACCAGATGGTCAAGGAATTTCTCGAAAACCGGGGAATTCCCGTAACCGATCTGGGCAAACCGAATGTTCTCCGGCTACTCAATGAAGTCTTCGGCATCCATGTCCTTGTATCTGGCCAGCTCACGGGTCCCTATACCTTTGTTACAAAGGGAGACAAGAACCCAGAGGGAACGGCTTCGGCCATCATCAAAATAGAGGTAAAATTGATCGACACCCTTGCGGGGAAAACCCTGAAAAATCTCGAGGCGAGTAATCCCATCTTGGCCACCAAGGTACAGGGATCCTTCTCTGAAGAGAAGGCAAAGGGGAAAGCCATTGATGTGACCCTATCGAATCTTATCGGGCCGCTGTCCCGTGAATTAGATAGCCTGGACTGGTATTGTCGAATCGCCAAAATCGATGGCGAAGAGGTCTATTTGAATGCCGGAAGATTAACAGGAATTAAGGCAGGCGATATCATGGATGTGTTCCAGCCTGGAAAACTGGGCGAACGGGGAGATCTCAAAGGAAAGGTCCGGATTTCGGCCTGTTTTGGAATCGATGCATCTATCGGTAGTCTGATTCAAGGGAAGAAACCCGGGATGGATGACATCTTGAGGCTTGCCAGACACGAAGACAGCTAAGATCCTAACTCTGATGTTTCCTGTAGCTTTAAAGAATACATTCAATCATTCCGTTGCAGATACCCTTTATGGGGAATCAATAAGAAAGGGGTTTTAATCCTATGTTCCAGATCGGCGACAAGGCAGTTTATCCAGGTCATGGTGTTGGGGTCATTGAAGCCATCGAAACCAAGCAGATTATGGGTAGGGAACAGAGTTTTTTCATTCTAAGGATCATGGATAATGGGATGACCATCATGATTCCCAGGGACAATGTCCAGGCTGTAGGACTCCGTGGAGTAATTCGGAAACCGGAGGTCACAAAGGTCATTCATATCCTGAAGGATAAGGATGTCACACTCGATAATCAGACCTGGAATCGAAGGTATCGGGAATATATGGATAAAATCAATACCGGGTCGATCTATGAAATAGCCGAAGTGCTTCGCGACCTCCACCTTTTAAAGGCTGAAAAAGAACTCTCCTTCGGGGAAAGAAAGATTATGGACATGGCAAAAAACCTCTTGGTTAGAGAGTTGGCCATTGCCCGTGATGTGAAAGAATCCGATATCATCAGAGAGATTAAAACGATTTTAGGACCCTAAAATCCCTCCTCAAGGAATTCTAATTTATCTATCAATTTTTTTTCTTTCTTTCTTGTCTTGAATCAAATTCATCGAAAGGAGGTGAAAGCGAATGGGAGAATGGATTCTCCGTCTATTCTTGTACCTCATCTGCGGGATCAGCGGCTACTTCCTGGCCACAGGCCTTTCTCCGTCCCCCCAGGCAGGTTTCTGGGGACTCCTGGCTGGATTTCTTGTTGCCACCTTGACCCTCCTCATGGAAGGAAAGTTGAAAAGAATCCCTCTCAAGAATCTGATAGGTAGTTTGATCGGTTTGATCCTTGGAATGATGGTCGCGAATCTTATTTCCAACGTCTTCTTCTCGAACCTTCTGAATCATCAACAGATTACTCTTCCCCTTTTCGGTGGGCTCTATGGGGTCTGTGGGTATATCGGTCTCCGGATTGGCTATAAAAAAGGAGAGGAATTTCAAATTTCGGGATGGAATCCCTTTCCAAAAAGTCCTCGGCAGAGTGAACATCCAAAGATCCTCGATACAAGCGTCATCATCGATGGCCGTATCTCAGACATTACAGAGACAGGATTTTTGGAGGGACCTCTCCTCATCCCCCAGTTTGTTCTCAACGAGCTTCAGCATATTGCTGACTCTTCCGATCCCATCAAACGAACCCGAGGGAAGAGGGGGTTAGAGGTTCTTCAGCATATCCAAAAACAGGTCAGTATCGATGTCAAAATTGTGGATAAGGATTACCCATCGGTCAGAGAAGTCGATACAAAATTGATCGAACTGGCGAAAGAAGTCCATGGCAAGATCATCACCAATGATTCGAACCTCAATAAAGTGGCCCAGCTCCAAGGTATTGAGGTTCTCAATATCAATGCGCTGGCAAATTCCCTAAAACCTATAGTCCTTCCAGGAGAGGAGATGAATGTCAAAATCCTGAAAGAAGGGAAAGAAATGGGACAAGGGATAGCCTATCTCGACGATGGAACGATGATCGTGGTCGATAACGGAAGAAAACAGATTGGAAAAACTCTCGATGTCGTGGTCACCAGCGTTCTCCAGACCCCTGCCGGGAGAATGATTTTTGCCCGTTTAAAAGAGGAATCTGCCAGGGAAAGCCGGGGGAAGGACTACTACATTCCTCTGGATAGCGAACTTTAGGGATCGCCAGAAACAGTTAGAACCATACCTTGATGAAATCCTAAAAAGACGAAAAAGGCGAATGATCGTCATTTCGGCCCCGTATCAACTACGGAGTAAACTGCAGCCGGAATCCAGTAATTTCTGATAATTATAAAAACGCTGGACACCGGTTTTTACCGGTGGGACGACTTTTTACGAACCCATCGTACTTTTGCCGGAGGAAAATGAAGTCTGCCGCTATCATCGTCTCAGCAGGAAAAGGACATCGGATTGGAGGAGAGAAAAAAAAACAGTTTCTTCTTCTCGCAGGCAAACCCATCCTGTGCCATACCCTCGACAAATTCGAAACCTGTCCCTTAATCGATTCCATTCAGTTGGTCGTGGGGCAGGAAGATATGGACTATACCTTGCGAGCGATTGTCGAGGATTATGGATACCGAAAGGTTTCTCAGATTGTCCCGGGCGGTAAACTCAGGCAAGAGTCGGTCAAAAATGGAATGGATGCCCTGTCCCGGGACGTGGACATTGTGGTCATCCATGATGGCGTCAGACCTTTTGTCACTCACGAGATGATTGAAGAATCGATCCAGGCAGCAAGACGGTTCAAAGCTGCCGTTGTCGCCGTTCCGGTAAAAGAGACGATCAAAGTAGTCGGACCGGACCGGACCGTCCTGAAAACCCTGGACCGGGAATCCCTCTGGAAGATCCAGACTCCACAAACCTTTCAGGTGGAGGTTATCAAGGAGGCTTTCCGCAGGGCAGCAGAGGATGGATTTATCGGGACCGATGATGCCTCCCTGGTTGAACGGATTGGAATTAACGTTTATATTGTCTTAGGCGCTTATAATAACATTAAAATTACCACTCCGGAGGACCTGATCCTGGCCAACCTTATTCTCCAGACGGGGTCCTCAAGAGAGAGCTTTGATTGAGGTAGAAGAAGCCACTCAGAGAGAGACTCGATGAGAATAGGGTTCGGATATGATGTTCATCCGCTGGTTTCCGGCAGGCCGTTGACCCTGGGAGGAGTAAGAATTCCTTACCTTTTCGGTCTTATGGGACATTCGGATGCCGATGTCCTCCTCCATGCCATCTGTGATGCTCTTCTCGGAGCCATTGCCGAGGGCGACATCGGAAGGCACTTCCCTGATACGGATCCCCAGTATAAAGATATAAAGAGCACCCTCCTTCTAAAAAAGGTAGGAGAGAAGGTGAAAGAGAAAGGGTTTCACCTTGGGAATATTGATGCAACGATTGTCGCCGAAAAGCCCAAGCTTTCCGATTTCATCCCTCGAATGGTTAGAGAGATTGCCGACACACTGGAAATTGGTGTTG
>DATIGG010000016.1:0-4081 GCA_035454825.1 Thermodesulfobacteriota bacterium
GATCTTGAGGCCGATGGTCGTTTCCACGAAGGGGACTCGATCGACAGGCTTCCGCTCCAATGCGCCAAGCACTCGTTCACGGGAATTCATGGAAAAACCTCCTCGAAATGGGTTTTACGGACCCCCATGCGTGAAGCAAGGGCCTGCAATCGTATCTTTCTCTTAAACGCTGGCCCTCCTCCTGTTCTGTACCCTACTTAAAAAGGAGATGTGGTAAAAAAGTCACTGTCTGCGGGATGAAAATCATTGTTAAAAGAGCAACAATGAGAACGACATAAAAGGGTATGGAGGCTGCGGCGAGTTGCTTCACCGAAACTTTAGCGATATCGCAGACAATAAACATACATAATCCGAAAGGCGGGCTCATATTTCCGATCATCAAAGCCAGACTGGATACCACTCCAAAAAGAATCGGATCCATCCCCACACTGTTCACCACCGGCATTAAGAGAGGAATAAAAATAATGATCAGAGCGGATGGGTTCAAGAAACACCCGCCCATCAAAAAGGCAACGACGATCAGCGAAAGGATGATGGTTGGGTCTGTTGAAATTGAGCTTAACGATTTCGTCAGGTAAATTCCCAGTTGTTCCCGTGAAAAAACCCAAGCCAGGGCATAGGCGCAACCCACAATAAACATAATTTTCGACGTGTTAATAGCAGTACTAACCAATTCTGAAAAAACCTTGGAGAGATCAAGATCCCTATAGACAAGAGCAATTGCCATTGCATAAAAACAAGCGACCACTCCTGCTTCATTCGGTGTAAATATTCCGCTGACCATTCCGCCAATGATAACAATCGGCGCGCTCAACGCCGGAATTGAGATGAAAAAAGATTTTGCCACCTCCTTGAAGGTCGCCCGCTCTGATTTCGGATAATTCTTTTTTTTAGCCAAGTAATAAACCATGCCCATTAAATATAAAGCCATAAAGACACCAGGAATGACTCCCCCCACAAACATTTTACCAACGGATATTCCAGTAATGCCGCCGATCAGAACCATCGGAATGCTGGGTGGGAAAATGGGACCGATGGTTGAGGCGGCGCCGGTCACAGCAGCAGCAAATTCACTGTCATATCCTTCTTCCTTCATCGTGGGTATCAAGACTTTTCCAATTGCGCTGGCATCGGCTAATTCAGAACCCGACATCCCGGCCATAATCAAGTTGGCCACAACATTCACCTGGGCTGTCCCTCCGGGGAATTGACCGACCAGACTCTTGCTGAACCGGAAAAGTCGACGGGTGAGACCTGAAGAGTTCATAATCCCGCCTGCCAGCATGAATAAAGGAATAGCCATTAAACTCTCCGATTGAACCCCGGTGATAATGTTTAAAGGAATCATTGTCGGGGATAAACGGGGAAAGGCATAAAAATATGCCAGGGCAGCTACCCCTAAGGTAAATGCTACCGGCAGACCGATGGTAAATCCAACTGCCATTATGATCACGACCATTGTCAGCACTGTTTATTCCCTCTTTTTCTTTCATATAATGATATGATCTCGAAAATAAACATAATGACGATGGATACTGGCAAGGCAGCGCTAACGTATAATCTGGAAAGCCGGAATGAAACCGCATATTGGTTAGCAACCGATATCGTAAGTATTATCGAATAATAGAAAACAAAGACCAGGAAGACCCAACAAGTCATTCTGATGATTTTGGCTAATAGTTTTTGGATTTTCTCTCTTGTCTTTCCAGGCAAGAAATATTCGATAATATCTACGATCATATGTTCTTTCTTATGGAAAAGAACCGCTGCCCCCAGAAAGACCATCCAAACGAAGATCCATAAAGCCGCCTCTCCTGCCCAGAGAAACGAACTAATGTTGACAGATCGGCTAGTTACCTGCAAAAAAAGCAGGACGACTATAATCGCCAACAATACACCATTAGTTTTTATGATCATTCTTGCCAGCTTTGATCCCATTCCGGATAGCCCTCCATAGTACGAACGGCATTCTTATGAAATGAAGGGAAATATCCCCGTTTCATAAGAAATTTGAGACGAATCTTCTTATTTTCGTGTCTTTTTCGCCTGATATTCTTTTATCTCTTTTTGAATTTCCAGATACAAACCCGGAGCCCATTGATTGGCAAATTTATTCGGGATATCCTTCAGCCTATCCTTGAAAGCGGCCTGGTCCGAATCCACAAATGTCATGCCTTTATCGATCAGTTTTTGCATCCATTGGCTTTCCATCTGGCTTTGCAGATTATTGTGAAACAGGGTAATGTCCTTGCCGGTTTGAACAATCACTTTCTGCAAATCAGGGGTCAAACTCTGGAAGAATTTCTCGCTGACGACATAGGTAAAGAAGGCTCTTTGATGTTCCGTGACGTTTACATATTTTTGGACCTCATAGAACGCAGGGGTATAAATATACGATAAGGGATTTTCCTGCGAATCAACAACACCCTGTTTTAGCGCCAGATAAAGTTCGCCGTAAGCGATCGCTACGGGTTGCGCCCCCAACTCCTTCCAGCTTTCAACATAGATGGGCTGTAAAGGAATCCTGATTTTCAGACCCTTTACATCTTTGGGATCTTTTATCGGTCGATTCGATGTCAAATCGCGGGGCCCTCTCAAACCATAACCAATCATCCGGATGCCCTTGTTTTTAAGCAGTTCCGCATTTACCTTTTGACCAATCGGTCCATTCAAGATATGTTCGACTTCGCCGCTGCTCCCGAAGATATAATAGGCGCTCCAGATATTATATTTCGGGGCCGCCTGCTCATGAATGGTGGTGCCCATGATTGACATATCGACGCTGCCTAATTGAAGCCCGGATACGATATCGACCTCCTTACCCAGTTGTTCACTTCCAAACAATTTTACCTCTATCTGTCCATTTGTCCTTTCTTTAATCCATTTTTCAAATTGTTTCGCGGCAAGATCCTCTTCGGCGCCTGGAGCCCCGCTATAGGCGACGCTCATTTGAATCGTGTCTTTAGCGCAAATGGTTCCAGTGGGAATGACCATGACCATGAATAGAATAAGAGATATTAACTTTTTCATCGATTCAGCCTCCTTTTCTTTAGCTGTCTAATATTAGACAGCTAACGTTTGGGTTATTAGGTGAAATGTAAATCAGCGGAATGCGGGATGTTATTATTTATCCAGTATCAGGAGGTCGGATTCTTTTCCGGGTTTGGCACCCGATGTCCCTCTTTCGATTTCAGGCTTTAACTGCTGCCTCTTCGATTCCTTCTCCCGGATCAGATGCTTCTCAACCCACTGGTCGAGGGACCTGATATCAAAGAGGACCCGGTCTCCAAGCTTGAGGTAGGGAAGCTTTTTGGAGGCTGCCATCCGGTAAACCGTATCTTTGGATAGGCTTAAATACTGGCTGGCTTCTTTGGCTGTAATCAACCGCCGCAGCTCAGGAATCTTTCTCATCCGTTCTTCCATCCGCTCAAAATACTTTTCGGCAAGAAGGTCCGCCAGCATTTCCAAAAATTCATTCATCGGGGGACGATACTCTTCTTTGGCCATTCGTTCCTCCTTCAGGAATGGGCTTCCCTCATCGAACGCTTTCCTTTATGTCTTCCTGGATCTTTTTCATCAGGGCGATGTTTTCGGTGTGGCCAGTCAGATGGGCCTTCACTTTCCCTCGAACAGGCCGATTGAGGAGGTAGAAGTCACCGATCAGATCGAGAATCTTGTGCCGGACAAATTCATCGGGAAATCGGAGTTCGGTGTTGACGATCTTTTCATCATCGACGAGAATGAAATTATGGAGACGCCCTCCCTCCCCTAATCCCATACGTTCAAGCATCTCCACATCCTTTAAGAAGCCAAAGGTCCGTGCAGGAGCGATTTCCTCCTTAAATGATCTCTCCCCTTTCAGAACAAAGGTCAGTGATTGCTTTCCGACAGGGAACGGATAATCCAAGAAATAATGGATGGAAAAGGTGTCGCAAGGCTCAATGGTAAGGGATTTGTTCCCACAAACGATCTCCATTCGTCTTCCAATGACCAGTTCCTCAACACTTCCCTCCTGTTCTTCTACGCCCGCATCCTCGATCATCTTGCAAAACTCCAGGGCGGAGCCATCCATAATGGGAAT
>DATIGG010000017.1:0-4821 GCA_035454825.1 Thermodesulfobacteriota bacterium
TTAAAGCGGAATAATGGAATGATGGAGGATCGCTTCATGAACGCTCGCACCCTGATTCTAAGAATTCAACGCTTCCAGCAGGAGAACGATCCTCCCCGGTGGATTGAAACTTTCCAGGTGGAAACCAGGAAACGAATGAACCTCTTGGAGGCGTTGCTTCGGGTTCAGGATGAGCAGGATGGAACCCTTTCCTTCCGTTATTCTTGCCGGGGAGCTGTTTGTGGTTCCTGTGCCATGAAGGTCAATGGCAGTGTGGTATTGGCCTGCCGGACCCATGTGGAAGACCTCCTCGAAAAACCTGCCTTCATTGAACCCCTGCCCTACTTCCCTGTTCTCCGGGACCTCATTGTTGACATGTCTGCTTTTTTCGCTCACTACCGGGAGATAGAACCCTTTCTTCACGGAAAACCCGTTCCTTCTCACCAAGAATACTTCATGGATGAAGAGAAACGGAAGGAGATCGATCCCTATATCAACTGTATTCTTTGCGGCATCTGTTTTGGGGTCTGTCCGGCTTTCGAAAGAGACCCTCAATACTTAGGACCTGCTATGCTGGCAAAGGCCTATCGTTTTCTGCTTGATCCAAGAGATGAGAGATCCAAAGAAATTTTAGAAAGGATAGATAATTATGCCGGTGTTTGGGGCTGCAATACGGTTTTCCGATGTGTAAAGGTTTGTCCCAAAGAGGTTCCTCCCACCCACGCCATCCTCAACATACGGAAAAAGATTCTGAGACATCGATTGAGATCTATTCTTCCATTCCTGCCTTCTCAATCGAAATGAAGCTCTGATTTCACAAGGTCTCCCTGAGGTAGGGTGGATCTTTCCGGAATAAGTCAGTGAGGAAGGCTTCGTATATTATCCCCAGGCCCAACCAGATGAAACCAGCAATCTTGGACAGAGAAGGTAGATTGATCCAGAGGATAAAACAGATGGCAGCCCCGATAAATGGGACGATCAGGCATTTTATTACGCCCAGTGAATCTCGCTTTTTCCGGGTAATAAAATGGTGGCGGATAACGGAAAGATTGACCAATAAAAATCCGAATAGTGCGCCAAAATTGATCAAGCTGACAATGGTATCGAGGGTCTGAGTGGCCACCGCCGCGCCGATGACGGCCATAATGAGGAGATTTAATACTGGAGTTTTTGTCCTGGCATTGAGAGCCCCGAAAACCTTTTGGGGAAGCACGCCATCTCTTCCCATTCCGAAAAGCAACCGAGCAGAAGCGGCCTGGGCATCCACTGCGTTGGCCAGAGCGGCAAAGATCATTCCCAGCGTTAGAGCAACAGAGAGAGGCTGCCCTCCCACCTGTTCTGCAATGAAATAGAAGGCGGCGTCCAGGTTCGGAAAGCTGGAATAATTGGGCCAGATATTCTGAGCAAGAAAAGCCTGCGCAATGAACAAGAAACCGGCTAAAAGACAGGCCGCAAGGGTGGCTCTGGAGATGTCCATTCGGGGTCTTTTCGTTTCTTCCGCCAAGGTGGAAATGGCATCAAACCCCAAAAAAGAGAAACAGGCGATCGAAGTGCCTGCGATGACCGCTCCCAATTGAAAGTTCTCGCTGAAGAAAGGCCGCAGTGTAAACCCTTGACCCATTCCACGGCTGATGCCCAGAATGGCCATCATGAAGAAATAGCCGAGCACGCCAAGTTGCAAGAGTAAGAGTACGACGGTTGTCCCGGCCATCTGCTTTACGCCGAGGATGTTGATAAACGTGATGGCAATAAGGGGTATGGCCACCCAGAACCAATAAGGTATGTCGGGCAGCAACTGTGAACCAAAAATCGCAATCACAACATAACTCAAAGCCGGCATCAAGACATAATCCAGAAGGATGGTCCAGCCCGCCAGCATGCCCAGGTGGGGATTCAGGCCATGCCGCGTATAGGAATAGGTAGACCCGGCCTCCGGAAATTCACCAGCCATCTGACCATAGCTCGCCGCCGTAAAAAACATTGCGACCATCGCTAAAAGATAGGCCATCGCCATGTGGCCACCCGTGACTTGAGTAACCACCCCGTAGATCACGATCGGTGCGATGGGAACCATGAAGGCGACCCCATAGAACAGGAGTTGCCAAAAGCCTAAAGCAGTTTTCAATCGTGGCTGACTCCCCTGTTCTGCTGGCATTTGCATCCTTTCCGTTGACATCGGATTCAGTCTTCACTCTCCCCTTTCGTCGATATCCCATTCTTTCCACAAAGATTTAAGCTTCTCCCATTCCTGAGGATTCGTTGCTTTGGATTGGTAATAGGCCCCTTGAAACGCATAGGCGGGAGGGGTATAAGTCCCTCGCCGGATTAAGCATTGGATATTCTCACGGTATATTTCGTCCACCTTTCCATGGTGCATGGGATCCTGTTCCAGCCATAAATTCTTAGGGTGAATCGGCTTCTCATACATCTTTTTGAAAATCTCCGTTCTCAGATCTTTGAGCCAATTGCTGTTAAGATTGAGAACCCTGAATTGTCGAAGCGCTTCAATGTCTATGATGGCAGCCACAAACGTGTTATACCCGGACGCCGAATAGGAAAGGACATTCCCCGTGTAATCCACCATATGGGAGTTGCCACCGGCAATATCAACAGGATGCTTCATTCTTGGATGGAGGAAAACAGGACCAATGTTGGGACAGATCATGTAAACAGAATTGAACTGAGCGTGTCCCCTGTTCTGGATCAACCATCCACCGCCACCCGGGTAAGAGTTTCCTGTCATGGGCATGGCTTCGCTCGGACGGTAGACCACTTCCGCTCCATTGAAAGCCAGCGCTCGAACCGCTTCCGGATATTCTCCATCGCTGCAACAGATTGTGCCAATATTGCCGATATCGCCTGTCTTGAGGACTGGGTAAAAAGCCTCAAGATCATCGCCAAAGACTTCGATCCACCGCTTGTAAACATCGTGGGGTGTGCAAGACCGTTCGCGGCACCAGATGTGATTTTTCGCCGCCTTATGAATGACCTCGCCTTTGGGATTGATAATAAACATCGTGTTGAAGAATCGATCCTTCATGACCTCCGGCCATCGAGCCTTGCATTGGGCCACAAGGTAGGTTTCATAATGTTTGGCCAGTTTTCCGAGATATTCAGTCTCTTCCCCGGGAAGATCGATAAAGAGCTCTCTCGCGGCGAGGATATGAGGCAGATCAAAAATCTCATCTGTGAAACCGGTGAGTGCTCCCTCGGCCAGGGTGATCAATTTGACCGGCATATTCATATTCGCCATGGAGATCGCGGCATGAATGTTCTCTTCGATGATCTCCAAGTTTTTCCTGATATGCCGCCGGCTGGCAATACAGTAGGCGACCGTGGATAATCCAATGGCCATGTACGGAGCAATAGGTTTTTTTTGTGTTTCCAAGGGAATCACCTCCTGACCCTTACGCCATGGCATGAGGCAAGGGGCCTTGTCTATGGGCAAACTGACTTATAAAGGATCTCTGTATAGGAGTCCGGAACGATGTCACTCCATGGAGAAGTTTCGTCAGACGAAGATGCGATTGATTTTCCTTCTTTGTCATAACCCACCGATTCAATATCACGGTCTTGTTTGCTCGGACAGTTTATCTCCGTTAATGTCAATACGTAATCCCATTCGATATTCGAGCAGTTAGGATGATCTTTGACTGTCCAGCCTTTGCTGTCATTGCATTTCGAAAGGACTTTGATCTGCAACCTGACCGTGTCTTTTGAGGGGTGAGTGATGCTTTTTGGATTGTAGGATAAGATCAAATATTTTGTGATGCCGTAAAGTACCCAATCTTCTTCGGCTTTGCTGTCAGCATGGAAAAAGAGGGAACAAATAGCCATCAAGACAATGAACAGGAATACCTTGTCTTTTATATGAAAAGAAGGAGCAGGAAGGTTAGATAAAAAGCTAATCCGTCAGTACCACCTTGAGAAGATTGTCTTTCATTCCAGCCAATCGTTTGAACAATTCAACGCCTTCGGCTAACGGGGAGGTCCGGCTGACGATCTTATCCAGACTGAGCTTTAAGGCTGGGAGCTGCTTAAGGATGTCTTGAAATTCCCGGCGATCATAAAGGAAAGATCCCTCCATCCTAACCTCTTTATTGACGATCTCATGCATATCCACAGACATCATTTTCTGTGATAACCCGACAATGACCACTTTCCCACCTCGGGCCACCCATTGAATCGCTTGTTGAACCGTCTTTTCAATTCCAACCGCCTCAATGACAACGTGGGTCCCTCCCTTTAACTCATTGGAGATGAAACTTGCCGGATCATGATCTTTTGAATTGAAGAGGAGATCTGCTCCCAGTTCACGGGAAAGCCGAAGACGACTTTCGATGATATCAACCATCACCACACATTTTGGTTTCTGGGCTTTCGCCAGGATCAAACACATCAGCCCGATGGTTCCGGCGCCAATGATGGTCACCGCACTTTCTGGTTGGATGTCCGCCCTGTTCACAGCCCTTAAGGCCACGCTTAAGGGTTCAACCAGTGCCCCATGAATGTAATCAGTTCCATCTGGCAACGGAAACAAAAGATCACTGCGAGCACTGATATATTCAGCCATTGCCCCGTTTGCTCTAAAGACGCCGAAAAAGTTTTTGTCAGGACATTGATTGATTGCTTCTTTGCGACAGTAAGAACAATGTCCACAGGTTGTATAGGGAAATACAACAACCGCATCTCCCGTCTTGACAGTTTCAACAGACTCACCTGTTCTTTCCACAACCCCTGAAAACTCATGTCCCATAATCATGGGAGGAGTTCTCCGGCCAGTCTTACCAAGATAACCATGAACATCAGACCCACAAATCCCAACGGCTTTGACTTTCACTA
>DATIGG010000018.1:0-10978 GCA_035454825.1 Thermodesulfobacteriota bacterium
TGCCATCCTTCTTGTCAAATTCCGGTCCCTTGAGAAATGGACTCGGGAGAGACAGAAACGGGCCAAGCGCTACGATGGACTTTTTGACGATCTTGTTTCAACTCTGCCCGGATTCGCCATTCCCACCACTCAATATGAGAATCGGCATATCTACAATCAATATGTAATCCGGGTTCCCGAAAGGGACCGCCTCAGGCACTTTCTTCATGAGGAAGGGATTGGGACAGAAATCTATTATCCCGTTCCCCTCCATCTCCAGGAATGTTACGCCTTTTTGAATCACCGTCGCGGAGATTTTACTGTTTCAGAAAAAGCCTCGCAAGAAGTCCTCGCCTTGCCCATATTTCCCGAACTGACGGATAATCAGCAGGCCTATGTGGTAGACCGAATCAAGGCCTTTTATAAAAAGTGAAAGATAGGGAGTATGGGGTTGAGGATTCAAGGGTTCAAGTGACAAATGGATAGAAGTGAAACCACGGGGAACGTAAACAGAAAGAAAGAAACGGGGATCGGCTGGTGGATAGGATTTTGCAGTAACAAGGGACGATCTGAATCGTCGGATGGGGTTATGTTCGCCTCCTCTGGTTTTGAAGGTTGAGTTTCGGTCATTCGAAATTGTTTCGAATTTCGAATTTAGGGTTTCGGATTTCTCGCGAGGGGGGATGGTGGCGCCAGAAATGGAAAAGATAGAGTTGCGCATACCCGGCATAGGGTCCAAAGTGGCTGGCTACAAACTCCTCCATTGCCTTCTCCCCTACCCTTTTCCCACCGAAATAGACCGTCTGGAGGCCCCGGTTCATCCACGTATCGATCGGAAAGGCTTCGAGGAAATCTAATGAGTACAGGAGTGTACAATCGGCGATCTTCTTCCCCACCCCTGAAAGACGCATCAAGGTCTGTCTTGCCTCTTTGTAGGGCAGTCCTTTCAGACGAAGAAGCTGACTCCGGTCGATACACTCGTTTGCCTTTACGAGATAGGAAGTTCTAAACCCTGCCCTGACTTCTTCCAACTGAAGACTGTTTTTTATACATCGAGGTTCTGGAAATCCATATCCAATGACGTTTCCAAAACAGACCTTCCTTCCTGAATACCTGCAGAGGGATTCGATGATAGAGCGAATGTGGCCGATCGCTTTTGCAGAGGAACAGAGAAACGAGAGAAGACATTCCCAAGGGTCTTGCCGGATCAACCTCATTCCTCGATAGGTCTCAATCGCCCGGTGTATTACGGGGTCCAGGTCAATCTCGTTCACCATTGAATCAAAATTTTCATCCAGCCTGAAAAAACGTCTTACGAACTCTTCCTCAACCCCTTCGAAGAAGAGCGTATCTCCCTTTTGTCGAAGGGAAAAGATCCGGTTGGAAGATTGAACGAGGTAGGTATTCATTACCTTGGTGTAACGAAAGAATTGACCGCATTCTAAGGTATCCTTAAGGGAAAAGTGATGAATTTTCAGTTGTCGGGTCATTCTTTCTTCTCTCGACATTTTTCTTTTTTCTGGTCTTCCAAAAAAAAAGGCGAAGAATTTTTCCCCGCCCCTGTTCACTGTGTCCACCCTTCTTGCGAAGCGACTATGTTGCCGGATATGGGAGAGCCTTCTTCCCCTCTCGAAAGGCTTTCAGATTGAGCTCATGGATCTTGGCTGGAAGATGCTGAAGGAGATTTCTTTCCCAGGCTTCCGCATTGATATCAAAAAAATTTGAGAGGGCGCCTAAGGTCACCACATTGACAGCTCTTGCATCGCCGCACCGGATTGCAATATCCAGACCGTTGATCGGAAAGACATTCCCATTAAAAAATTTCTTGAAGGTTTTCACCACGTCTTCGGGATACTTCATCTTGCCGAGATTGACTGCAGGGGGAAGCACTTCCTGTTCATTCAGGAGAATCTTCCCCTCGTCTTTCACCCAATTGATGTACCGGAGGGCTTCCAAAAGCTCAAACGAAACGAGATAATCCACATCTCCATACTTGATGAGGGGAGAATGGACCTTCTTCCCGAATCGAAAATGGGTCGTGACGTCCCCTCCTCTCTGGGCCATTCCATGAACTTCGCTTTTCTTCACATCATAACCGGCCTCATGAAAAACCGAGCAGAGGATATCACTTGCAAGGATGGTTCCCTGTCCTCCGACCCCTGACAGCAAAATATTGATTACTCTTTCTTCCATGCTCCACCTCCCCGGCATAATGCTCTGATAAGAATTACGCATTATACCTGATTACTAAGATTACTTTAGATTACGGAGATTAAACTACGGGTCTCCTTATTTGGCAGCTTTTGTTGCCACACAGGCAATTACCTTTTCTGTTAATGGATCCTTATCTTGAATCACTGTAATCTGTTTCCTAATCTTTGTAATCAGACATCCTATCCTTTACTCCTTATAGGATGTCTTAGGCTTTCCCAGGTGTGATCGATTCAAATTTGCAGATCTGACTGCAAAGACCGCATCCAGGGCACATCAGCCGGTTAATCGAAACAACCCCTTTCCGCTTCTGTCCGTCTTTGGTGAGGGCCTGATCTCCGGAAACTTCTTGCCAGCTGATGGCCGGGCATCCAATTTCAAGACACATCGTACATCCCCGACACTTGTCGAGATCAACCGTATAGAAGGGATGTTCGAACTTTCTCTTCTCTCTCCGATGAAGCATGCAGGGCCCATTGGCTGTGATGATCACTGAAGGGGCATCCCTCTCCACCTCTTCTTTGATGACCTCCATGGTCTCTTTGAGATTATAAGGATCAACCTTTCTCACGTGCTCAACCCCAAGGGCCTTGACCAATGACTCAAAATCGACACTGGATGTGGGTTCTCCGGCAATCGTATATCCTGTTCCAGCGTGTTCCTGAAGGCCGGTCATCCCGGTTGTTCTATTGTCAAGGATGATGGTCGTGGAATTTCCTTTGTTGTAAACCACATCCATGAGTGGAGTAATCCCCCCATGGAGGAAGGTCGAATCTCCGAGGACGGCGCACGCCTTTCCGAGTCCCTCCCTGCCGAGGACTTTGGAGGCCCCTAAAGCTCCCCCGATGCCGGCTCCCATACAGATACAGCTGTGAAGGGCATTCAAGGGCGGCGCGGTTGCAAGGGTGTAACACCCGATATCCCCGAAAACAAAAAGCTTCTGTTTTTTGAGAGCGTAGAAGAGGGCCCGGTGCGAGCAGCCAGGGCACATATTCGGCGGTCGTTTGGGCAGTTCCTCAATAGGAATTCTTTCGATCGGAGCTTTGTATCTTTTCCCCTTCAGGGATTTGTCGATAATCTCCGGAGATAACTCAAAGACGGCGGGAATCACGTCTTTCCCATGAAAGACCTTGAAACCCATGGCCCGAATCTCTGTTTCCAGGAAGGGATCGAGCTCTTCAACAATGATGACCCTCTTAACGGCCTTAAAAAACTTTGCGAGAAGTTTTTTGGGAAGAGGCCACACCATCCCGAGTTTGAGAAAGGAATAGTTCGGGAAAACTTCCTTGGAGTAATTATAAGAGACACCACTGGTAATGATTCCGAACTGGCTATCATTGATCTCCAGGATGTTCTGGTTAAATTCATCGGCGTAAGCCTCAAGCTTTTTCATTCTCTCTTCAACCAGTTGCCGCCTGACCCTGACATTGATGGGAACCATGGTAAACTTCGGAGAGTCTTTGACATCGAGTCCGAGAGGGATCACCGATTCTCTCCTCTCTTCCAGTTTCACAGGAGAAAAGGAATGAGAAACTCGTGTCTCGCTTCTGAGTAAAACAGGGGTATCAAACTGTTCACTCATCTCAAAGGCGATCTTTGTAAACTCCTTGCATTCCTGAGAATCAGAAGGCTCTAACATGGGGACCTTGGCGAATCGGGCCCAGTGGCGACTGTCCTGCTCGTTTTGAGAGCTATGGGCGTAAGGATCATCGCAGACGACAATCACGAGTCCTCCTTTAACTCCTGTATAGGCGAGGGTCATGAAGGGGTCTGAGGCCACATTTAGCCCTACATGTTTCATGGGAGAAATCGCCCTTGCCCCGGTGATAGAGGCCCCGATGGCCACTTCAACCGCCACCTTTTCATTTGGCGACCATTCTGCTTTGATATCATTCCTATATTGGCCTGCTATGACATTGAGTATTTCACTACTGGGTGTTCCAGGATAGGCAGAAGCCACTTTGACCCCGGCTTCCCAAGCTCCCCTTGCGATGGCATCATTTCCTTGTAAGATCTTTTCCATATCTCCCTCCTGATCGGTCTCCCTTGTCTTCAAGTAAGGATTTTTCCCGCTTCCGCTCAAAACCCCATTTCTCTCTGTAAATCTACATTACTAAATATGACAGGATTATATGATTTCTTCAAGATGTTTCACCACAATGAATCCCTTCCATCAGGCTATTTCTTCCTGCACCATGTGAAATAATCCACTTATTTACCCAGTTTGTAATTTTTGTCACAAGTATATCGAAACCTAAAAGTCTGTCAAGTGAATTATTCTACTGTCTTTCGAGAAAGGAGATTTTCCGTAAGATAGGATTCGTAAGCGACGACTTCTGATTGCTATCAAGAAATGCCTTGAAGCTTTCTATGGCCTCCTTGTTTTTACCCAACTTTTCATAACAATATCCAATATTTAGATGAGCTTCTGAAATTTGATATCCTTCTCCAGAGTCAAGAATCTTTTTATAGGCTTCAAGAGCTTTGCCATAGTCTTTTTTGCCCTCGTAGGCATGGCCCAATCCTTCCCATGCAAAGTACTGGTAGAGTCTTTCTTTTCCAGCTTTATCTAAAAAAATCGTAAAAGCTTTAATGGCTTCATCATATTCTTCCAACTTGAGGAGGATGTTTCCTTTAAAAACAAGAGATATGTTTCCGGACGAAGTCCTTGGAAACTTCGTAATAATCTCATCAAACTTCGCTAACACCGTCTTATAATCCCCGGCTGAACCCTCCTGGCCCTGCGTGGTCTCTCTCCCTGAGACCTCCAATGCGACTCCAAAGGCTCGAGCGGCTTCCTCTTCCTGCTTTTTCTCCCACATCTGAAAAAGGACAGCGGCAACGATTAAGACAAGAAGGATGATTCCTGCCGCAGCAATCTTCTTCGTGTGTTGCTGGACAAAAATAAACGTCCTCTCCGTAAGGGTGATAAACTCATCTGGCCCTTTTAACTGCTTTTTTGTGATTCTTTTTCCTTTGACCATCTAAAATCCTTCCTTATCCGAATTGGACATTTATAGCTTTCTCGATGCTTTCTTGTCAACTTGCATAGACCCTTGCTATTCCCCTCAGTTCGGAGATCTATCCGCAGGCACAGGGTAGTCTCTCCGGAGAAAACTTGAAACGGCACATTTGACCGATAAGCCATAGGGTTAGATGCCCTTAAAACGATCCGTTCAGCGACACCCCTCGATTGACCTATCTGTAATGATCCGCTTCTCAAGGTTTCGGAGGGGAGACCACCCTGTTCCAGCCCTAAGACTGAGGGGGTTACCGTTCCTCACCCATCCTTTCTACCTGAACTCTGAGAAACCGTCCTGAGGACCCTCTTATCTCCCAGGCGAAGGGTCAATCGGGTTTGATCAAAATATTCAATCAAAGGAATGGCATACTTTCTTGAAACACCGGTCATTTCCTTAAATTGAGGGGTTGTGATCTCTTGATGAAGTTTCAAGTATTGGATCAACTTTTCCTTGAGTCGTCCAAGAGAATCCCGATGAAAATAGATTCCACTCTTAATCTTAATCAACACGCCTTCGTGAACAAGATGTTCAAAGATCGCATGGACCTCCTCTTCCTTCTCTGACCAATGCTCGGATAATTCCTTAGAAGAAGGAGGCTGAAGATCTCCTTTTCGGACCGCTTCTTCGACTCGTTTCATCAGACCCTTTTCATCCGCTGATGCGATCTGATGACCCGGAAGTCTCAACTTGTCCCTCTCCATCACGGCCGCTTTACTCTGAATCAATTCGCTGAGAAGTGTCTGGAAGAGTCTGATATCCATCTCCGCAGGCAGCTTTGTCCTCAATTCCTCTTTAGCCAGTCCAGATTTCATTGGGAACTTCTGATGAAACTCCTTCAACTGAATCAGAACCATCTCTTTCAGTCGTTGATATTGGCGGATATCAATGACCTTCTCCTTTTCCGGATCGATGATGAGGATCTCTCCCTGATCCGTCATCTTTTTAAGAAGACGATGAATCTCCTTGGGAGAAGTGGCCACTTGGTTGAACAGGTCTCCCAGAAGAATCCCGCCGGGCCCTGATCGGAAAACATGCTGGCGTAGAATCTCTTCTCCGCTTCCCTCTTTGAAAAGGGTGAGGTCTTGAATTGCGGCCGGAGAGTGTCGCTTATGCTTGGCCGCAAGGATATCGAGGACGACCCCTCCACCCAAGGTCTCGATGGCAGAGGAGTCCCGGATGACAAACCGGTCCTGAGGCAGAGATACAACGGGACGATCCAATCTCAATTGAACAAAAGCTCCTTCACCGGGTGCCAGTTCTTCGCGATCGAGAAGAAATAAGGACGCAATCGTAAGATTCGTCCCGATGTGAAACCTCAACCTGGCCCTGTGTTTGAGGGAGCGAGAGGCGCTTGGTAAATACTCGAAATAGGCGTCCAGCATTTGGGTGGGAATGAGCGTTTCCGGGCGAACGAGGACATCCCCTCTTTCGACCAAAGACGTTTCAATGCCTTGCAGATTCACAGCGGTTCGTTCTCCGGCAAAGGCCGTTTCAACCGGTTGGTTATAAACTTGCAGGTTTCGGACCTTGCCCTTGAGACCGGAAGGAAGAATCTCAATCGTCTCTCCTACCGAGAGGGTTCCGGAAACGAGTGTCCCGGTCACGACCGTCCCAAATCCTTTCATGACAAAGACGCGATCGATGGGCAGGCGGAATAAGCCCTCCGTCGATCTTTCCTCGGTCTCATTCGAGAGATGGTCCAACGTAGCAATGAGAGCAGGAATCCCCTCGCCCGTCAGTGAAGACACCGGAAGGATGGGAGCCACTTTCAAAAAGGTATCCTTCGCGACTTCTTTGATCTCTTCTTTAACAAGATCCTGAAGTTCTTGATCAACAAGGTCGATTTTGGTAAGAATGACCAGCCCCTTTTTCACCCTGAGAAGGTTGCAGATATCTAAGTGTTCCCTTGTTTGCGGCATGACCCCTTCGTCAGCGGCAATGACCAAGGCAACCAGATCAATTCCCCATGCGCCTGCAACCATGTGTTTAACAAATTTCTCATGGCCTGGGACATCGACAATCCCTAAGCGAACGCCGCTCGGGAGATCCAGGAAGGTAAACCCCAATTCAATCGTAATTCCGCGCTCCTTCTCTTCCTTCAATCGATCGGTATCGACCCCGGTCAGAACCTTGACCAGAGCGGTTTTTCCATGGTCAATATGTCCAGCGGTGCCCAAAATGACGTGCTTCATCATTCTACTCAACTTAGAATCAAGTGGTTTAGATTCCGTTTTAAACAGGATAACAAAAAAGGCACTGCTCTTTCAACCCGGTATTCCTATATTTCTCATGGATACCCTTCTTTTCCTTTGTCCAATCAACTGTTCCTCAATCACTCTCGATCTTCCCCCACTTTTTCCGAGGTCTCCGGGTTGTGGGAGCAGCAATCCGTTTAGATTAAGAGAAAAGAAAGGGATGGAGTCGACAAAGGCACAGCTATCAAGGCTTAGAATGACCCCTCTCTCTGATGTTTAAATCTTGTGGAAAAAAGGAAAGGTCTGAGGAGCTTTCATCCATAATGGGTTATATTATGCCCCTGATCAACTTGAGGATATTCATGAAAATGTCTTTGTATTACAATTGGTTATATTATTTTCTTGATTAAGATTCAAAAGAATCTCATCTTCACGGTTCTGGGGATAAATTTTGCGGTGTCTATTGTTCAAAATCTGTTTATACATTTTTCCTGAAAAATTGGAACGGAATGACTCAGATGACAAAAAAGAAGAGGTGTGAACGAGAATGAGCGTCTTACCGCTTCCCGGTGGACCAACAATAATAGCGTTCGACTGCTTTCAGCCCGAGCTCAGGCCGAGGGCTCACGCCGAAGTCAAGCTTCGGGCTTAGACCGGAGAGCCGAAGGGTTGACTTCAAAGATCACAAAACCAACGTCTTCACAGTAGAGTAAGAAATCGGGCTACCCGTCCTTTATATCGGGAAGATACCAGACCACGTACCGGGAATCCGGCCTGGCAACCGACCGAAGAAAGTTGAAGAATACTCTTTATCCGTCCGCTCCAAACTCCTCAACATCATTTGGAATCATGGTGGCCATCAGTTAAACAAACCCAAGCCCAATAAAGCCTTCTCTATAATCCGAAGGAAAGATTTAACCCCATACAGACAGAGTTACCCATGCCTTTTAATGGGTGACCCCCAGGTTTTTTTTCACCTTAGACCGTGGGACAAAATCTTTTGTTCGTTTTCCCAAAGACCTTATATATTCCAAGTAACCTAACCCTTCGTGCTCTGCTTCCCTTGCAATAATTTTCCTTGCAATGTGAACTTGTTGCAAAGCCGGATCACCTGGAAACTCCTTCTCCACCATCTTTTTTATCATATCTAACTCTTTCCCCGTCACCTTATACATGCTTCACCTCCTACAACAATTCTGCCGGCGTTATGATTTCGATTTCCCCAAATTTATTCATGGTGTTTACCATCCTGACTACGTCCTTTGTCCTTCTTCGCACGATATGTCTAAAATTCCAACTCAGGAGAAAATCCATATCGTTTACGACAGCAATGGCAATATGATATGCATCTTCAGGGTAACCCTCCGGAATTGCCATGTGCCGGATATATTCCGTTGCCAGATGCTCGATATCCTCCGTTAAAGCAAGCACCGAAAATGGGAATATAGCCTCTTTCATTCTTATTTGTAGAACAGGTTCAGGAGTGCGTTCAATCTCGGCAACGGTAATTTCGGAAATAAATATCTCGTAATCCTTGATCTCCTTGAAGAAGGACTCGGTGAGGGACTTCCTCTCCGGGTTCCTTTCATCGAATAGTGCAGAAATCACAGAAGTGTCCAGATATAGTTTCATTTTTCTTTTCATCTTTTGTGTCCCTTTCTATGTCGTAACGGCTTCCTTCCCGAGGGGTGGCGCTTGGAGCAAGAACAAAATCAGCACGAGAATGTTTCTTCCTTTCCTATTGAACGTCTGTTGGCAACCAGTCGGGAGTCTTGGAGGCCTCAGTCAGGGATGAAAAACTTCCCATCCGCGCCCCCAACCAACCCCAACAACTTGACTGAAACATTCAGTCAACTACTGTCAACAACTCTGACCTAATACCAGCTCGTTCCTCTGAAAAATCGAACCCTTTCTGACTTCTAATATTTTTGGTGAGCGCCAAGAATTAAGTATGGTGTCCCAGGATCAATGTGCCAGGGCCAACGTCTTCACAGTAGAGTAAGAAATCCGGCTCTCTATCCTTTATATCGGGAAGATACCAGGCAATGTAGCGGGAATCCGGCTTGGCTACTGATCGAAGAAAGTTGAAAAATACTCTTTCTCCATCTGTTCCAAACTCCTCAACATCATTTGGCATCATGATTGCCATGGCTTATCCGCTGGACACAAGAAACAGGGGGGTTTGGGATCCTACCATCCGAAAAATGGAACCGCCCCCATTTTCTTTCAGAACCTGACCCTCTCCTGCAAGAATTAGATACCACCGGGTGTTCTCGAAGAAGCTTGTTCTTCACAAGTGAAACTCATCTTTAACCCGGAGTTTGATCTCATCCAATAAAGAAGGTTTTATGAACAAGGAGCACTTTTGGGGAATACTGTCAAGAAGACCCAAGACCTCCCTTGGGGTCAACTGGGTTCTGCGTATGGAGCGTAAGAGAATGCCAACCGTCCCGTGAACCTTATAACCCATTCGCTCGGCAACCAACCGTGCGGCGGAATCGTCTGTAAGAAAGATAGCTGCCGGATCTCTTTCCATGAGGGCTAATGCCTCAGACTCTCCAGTATCAAGGGAGAAGGCGCGGCACATCGCAATAAGCGTTTGATCGGTTGGAAATACGGCGGGCAACACCACAAAAGGAGGGCTAACTTTGACAAAAAGATTTGGCCGTTTCCTCTGGACTTCGTTTCTTACCGCAGGACCGATTAAGATTTCATGGAAATCTTCGATAAGATACAGAGCACCCATTTCGTCCAGATGGATAATGGGACCAGCATCACAAACTGCTTTGGAGGGGGACTTAGTCATTTCCGTGGAGGCCCCACTCCACATCGTCTCGAATGAATTTTTCCATCAGTTCAGGGCGATGGGTATCCAAAAATCGTCGCAAGGCCTCGGAAAGAAGTTCCCCTTCATCCCGGAACCAACCTTCCCTGACAAGGGATTCGGCTTCCTTGTAGAGCTGATCGGGTATTTCGGTCTGTACTGTTTTCATTGACTCCCTCCTCCATCTCCAGACAATTATACCACACTTATTCATCTTCTTCTAATCACGTCCTCAAACGATATTCAATTGTGTCAATCCCTGATTACCGATGCCGGACCTTTGATCCTTAAGGAATTCTCTATGCCCTTGGCGCTATGCTTCAGGACAGGCCCAACTTTTTTAGGGATGACACCAGTTCTTATTACGTTCCCGTACAATACCAGGAATGGTCGGAGAATACTAATATTTCTGGCGAGACCGCTCTTGATTGCTATGGCAACCCGTCCCCAATTAACCAGAGTGATACGAGGTCTACGCGCCATGGTTACCCAGCCCACCAACGGTAGATGTAAATGTTGAGATAATTCCTTAATTCCCGGACTGACCCCATGACCCTCACGCATGTTGACTGAAAAATTCAGTCAAAGTGGAAACTTCTCCTATTCAACCCGCTGCCAACCAATCAGGAGTTCTGGAGGTCTTGACTGAAAAATTCAGTCAACTACTGGCAACAACTCTGATCTGAAGATCGATAAATCAATTGTTCCACGAGGGTTCTCTTGAAACGATGTGCGCGTCCTCCTGG
>DATIGG010000019.1:0-6032 GCA_035454825.1 Thermodesulfobacteriota bacterium
GCGCTTTGCGCCATGCCATTTTCGGGTTTATGCCTCCTCACAGGGAGATATATTACACAAACAGACCCGAAGATTGGTGGAGCCCATAGCCGGGTCCAGAGTTTCAAAGGCATTGTCAGTCAGGATATTGACATTGGAGATATCCCAGCCATGCCCCTCATCCTTGATCTCCGGAAACCACCAGCCATGCTCTGCAACAACCACCCTTGGATCAATGTTGTCATTCAGTTTTACACGCTGCCTGATGCGTCCCCTTGGCGATGCAATATAAGCCCATTGACCATCCTTGATATTATTTTTCTTCGCGGTCTCGGGATGAATCTCCACAATGGGATCGGGTCTGATCTCCCTCAACGCGGGTATTTGTCGATTCGCTGAATGGAAAAAAGTGGGAGTCCTCAGCCCCGCATTGAGGATGTACGGGTAGTCTTTCAGGAGATGGGGTGTGGAAACCGGGCTCTCGGGAACCTCAACATATTTGGGCAAGGGATCATATCCCCATTTGTCGAGAACGGTCGAGTAGAGTTCCACTTTCTTGGTGGGCGTAGAAAACCCTCTCTGTTTGTATTTATAATAAACCATTTCGCCCTGGACATATCCTTTCTCTTTGAATTGCTCCCAGGTGAGTCCAGAGGGTTCGAGCAGGTAGTCCAGTGCATCCTCAACCGTGTTTGGCCACGGCTGGCCCATTCGTTTGCCTAATTCGAGAAAGATCTTGTGGTCCTGCCAGCACTCACCGATCTCGACACACTTCTGCCGGGCTAACACAAAACCATGCCGTTTCCAGTTGTCGGCAACATGGTTCTGCTCGAGCCAGGTCCCTGAAGGCAGGAAGATATCGGCCAGCTCTGCCGTCGGGGTGAGGAAGAAATCGATGACAGCGAGGAAGTCGATTTTCTTCAAAGCCTCATAGGCCTCTTTGGCGTTCGCCCTTGTGATCACGGGATTGCTGCCGCAGAGAATCCCTGCCTTCAGAGGATAGGGTTTACCGGTGAGGATGGCATCCCATGCTTTTTTGGGATTGATCAGGGCGACCCGGGCGCCGAGCTTAAACTGATCTCCGCCCAGTCTCTTTTTTTGCTGCTCTGGGGAAAGATCCCTGTGGCGGGAAAACTCAGCCACCGTTCGCGTGGGCGGGTTCACAAAAAGCGCATTTCCTCCGGGAGCGTCCAGATTGCCTGTGACCGCCATCAGTCCGGTCGTGGCGCGCGTGTAATTGACACAGTTGATGGTCTGTTCCGTGGGAACGCCCCAATGGATACAGGCCGGCTTGGTGGTGGCATACATCCTTGCCGCCTTGCGAATAAGGTCCTTGTCAATCCAGGTGATCTCCGAGACCCGCTCAAGCGGGTACTCTCTGACACGAGCCACAAAATCTTCCCATCCATGGACATGCTTTTCCACAAAGGATTTATCGTAAAGCTCTTCCTCAATGATGACATGGTGAAAGCCCATGGAGAGGGCGGCATCTGTCCCCGGACGGATTTGAAGCCAGAGGTCTGCTTTATTCGCAATGAATCCCTTTCGAGGATCGATGCAGATCAGCTTGGCCCCTTTTTTAAGGGCTCTCCAGAAATTCTCTCCCTTGTATTCATCCGGGTTGGTCCACTGCGGATTGCAGCCCCAGATGACAATACATTTGGGTCCGCCTTCATAATCGGCGATGGGCAGGGTGCCGCAGGTAATCAGGGTGGACCCAACCCTTGAGACATAACACATATGCCCCGCCGTAAGAACATTCGGGGTTCCCAGGAGGTTGGCAAAACGGTAAAGATGGCTTTCATAATCCCTGCCGGTCCCCTGACCGACAACGATGGATTCCGGCCCATACTCGGCAACCACCTTTTTGAATTTTTCCACGATGGTATTCAAGGCCTCGTCCCAGGTGATTCTTTCCCATCCCTTCCCCCTCTTTTTCATGGGATAGAGGATCCGGTCAGGATGGTAGGCCAACTGAGTGATCGCCAGGCCCTTGCTGCACAGGGTTCCGTGGCTGATGGGGGAGTTCGGATCTCCCTCCACCTTGATCACCTTGCCGTCTTTGACATGGGCAATGACACCGCAACCTCCATGACAGCTCCGGCAAGCCGTTCGAATTTTCTTCACCTGTTCCATCGGTCCTCCTCCTTTCCCGTTTGGGGAGTGATAAATTTAAGGATATAGACGAAAGCCAGCAGGGCCTCGGCATTTCTGCGGAGACTCGGGTTATCCTGGCCAAGCCTCTTGATCCTTTCCGCACTCTTCTCAATCTTCTCGATCTCTTCCCTTATAATTTCCATTTTTTCCTCTCTCCTGTAACTCTTCAGTTGCGGTCGCAGATCTATCGTGGACCGGGGTGGTCTCTCCGGAGAAAACTTGAAGGGGCAACCTTTGAACAAGCAAAATAATCAGTGCAAAATGTTCAATTCTCAATTGTCAATTAGCAGTGAGACCCAGAACAGAATTCAATTCTGCAAATAATCGATAATTGGCCATTGGTAATTGATCATTGTCCCATGAGATCTTAAACGGCCCCTTCGACGCTACCGGCCCATGGTCCCCCTCTAATGATCTGCATTTCAAGGTGTCGGAGGGGAGACTACCTCGGTCCAATCGGACCTCACTGAGGGTTACCGTCTCTTAGATCTTTAAACCTCTTGGCCTTGAGTGTGTATCTGGGGAGCGAACCCGGAGGTTCCATGATGACATGGAACGACAGATTGGTGGCGATCTTGAGGCTCTCCCTAAGTCTGGCGTTTGTCTGTTCAATAGACCCTATGGGAAGCTGGGGATTGACTTCGGCCCTGAGGGTGATCACATCCATGATCCCTCTCCTCTCCACCACGATCTCGAATTCCTCGACCTCCCGAAACTCCTGGCGGATGACTTCCTCAACGGTCTTGGGAGAGAAGAGGACCCCGCGGATCTTTCGGAGATCATCGATCCTTCCCGCCACCTCCTTGATCTTCTGAGTGGTCCTCCCGCAGGAACAGGAGCTCTTTCCTTTTACAACCAGATCCTTCGTATTAAAACGGATTAGCGGAAAAGACCTCCGGCCGAGAGGAGTCACAACTGCGACCCCGATCTCCCCCTCTCCGACCTCGTGCCGGAGAGTTTCTCGATCAAGGACCTCAACGAGGAAAAAGGGCTCTATGATGTGAAGCCCCTCCTTGGCCTCGCACATACCTGCCCATCCACAGGGCTCTGTTCCGCCAATATGATCGAACACATGGCAGTGGAAAAGTTCTTCCAAACGCTTCCGGGTAGCGGTGGGCATGGGTTCTCCAGCACAGAGCATTCTCTCGATTCCGAGAGTCGCAGGATCGATGCCCATATTCCTGGCTTCTTCTGCGATGTGGAGACCATAGGTTGGGGTATTCATCATGGCATTGGCCCGGATCTCCAAGATCTTATGGATCCTTCCTCTGGTATCGAGGGCGCCTCCAGGGATGACCTCACATCCGAGCTTTTCGGAGGCATAATGGGCCTCCCAGAACGCAACGTACACATTGTATCCGAAGGGAAGAAAGACCCGATGATGGGGACGGAATCCTGCCATGTAAAGAATATGACACCAGGCCTCGATTCTCCACTGCCAGCTTTCATAAGTCTCAGGAACATAAATGGGTTTTCCAGTGGTGCCACTGGTCTGCCTGAACGTGGTCACTTCCCGGATGTCCCGTCCGAGGAGCCCTCCATAAGGAAAAGGTTCCATCTCCTGGTACTTTCTCATCTCTTCCTTTTCCGTGAGGGGGATTTTCTTCAGGTCCTCCAGGGATTGGATCTCCCTCTCTTCCATTCCCTTTAACTTCTCTTGATACAGGGCAGAATGTTCTCTTGCGTAAGAAAAGATTTTTCGAAAATAGGAGAGTTCGATCTGATCGAGCGTTTTTCTTGGCAGAGTTTCTAAATAGGGATTCCAATAGTTCATCTTCCATCTCCTTCTTCCTCAGGAGTATTTCGTGTTGCCTCGGAACAGCCTGGGTCAATTTCTAAATGTGCCTACCCGCGGCGCCTTTTTCTAATCTCTTTGGGCCACCAAGGCAGCAAGTCCGGGGAGACTGCACGGCGCAGCAGGTGAGGGACCCTTTCTCCTTTGGCTTGGGCCACAATGCCAAAAAAAAGAACGGCCTCCTGGAAATATTTCTTCATCCTCAGGCGTTTGTGGACCACCCCATGACGGATTGATCTTTCAATGCTCGATTGAACGGTCAAGACCAGGGCAGCCATCTCTTTTGTTCCCCTCGGAAAAGAGAAAGGGGAGAGGAGCTGGTGAAGGACCAGTCGAACCATCTGGGCTGAGTAAGTGTACCTTTCCTTCTCCCCAAGATAGGGGTGTTCCGGGTTGATGGCCCGGAGGAGAGGGGTCACCAGAAGGGCCAGAAGAATCGTTTCTGAAACCGGTTTTCCGATCCGGACCAACTGGTCCACGAGACTGAAAAGACTTAAAAAGAACTCTCGATCGCGACCCTTCTTAGGATTCCTGTCTCCGAAGACCCTCTGAAACTCCGGGAAGATCGAGAAGAGGAGGCCTGTTTCGAGCATCAGTTTGAGGGAGGGTTCAGTCACTCCCTCCTTAAGCTCTCTCAGAAATTCATCCCGAACGCGCGATGGGGAGCATTTCCGTAACTCCTCCCGGTGCCGGAGGAGGGCCTGATAGGTTGGTTCATCGATCCTGAAGCCTGTTCGTGTCGCGTGACGAATCACCCGGATCATTCGCACAGGGTCTTGTTGGAAACGCTCATTGGGGTCACCAATCGTCCGGATGATTCCCTGATGGAGATCCTCCATTCCTCCCACGTAATCAATGATCGAGAAATCAGCGATATTATAAAAGAGCCCATTGATGGTCAAGTCCCGCCGAAAGGCGTCCTCGCCGGGCGTTCCAAAGCTATCCGTCCGGATCATTGTTCCATCTTCTGCCTGGGTCTCCTCAAATTCGGACCGGCTTCGAAAGGTGGAGACTTCAATCACCTTGCCGCCTTTAAAATAGACCTGAAGCAGCCGAAACCTGCGGCCGATGATCCGACTATTCCTGAAGAGGGTATTAATCTCATGGGGATGGGCATTGGTAGCAACATCGAAGTCTTTTGGGATTCTTCCCAAAAAAAGATCCCGAACACTTCCTCCAACAAGATAGGATAAGAATCCGTGGTGATGAAGACGGTAAAGTACCTTGAGCGCTTCTTCATCGATTCTGCTTCTTGAGATGGGATGATTTGCTCTCGGGATGATGACAGGGAGGACATCCTCTCTAATCTCCCGTTTGTCCTGGTTCGAATCCACCTTTGTAAACTCCAGAAGGGCCAACTGCAACCGAGACACTGGAACATCACACTTCAGACACCAGACTTTTCCTGATCCTCGTGCAGTCTGAAGTCTGTGGTCCATGGTCTTACTGTCTGAATGAAGGATTAAAATATGCTTGACAAATAACTCAAACCGTAAAAGAATGTCAAATACGGGGACTTAGGACTGCAATCGGTGTGATCGTTATTTTTATCTGTGAGACAAGAATTCATATCAGAGGAGGGCAGGGGGCATGGCAAAGATAAAATGGGAAGCATCCTTAACGACGGCTAAGGCAAAATCAAAGAAGGAGAAGAAACTGATCTTGATGGATTTTTATAACAACCTCTGAATGGGGTGTCAACAGCTGGAAGCTGTTACCTATCCTGATCCGAATGTCTGTTTTGCAATCGAAAAGAGTTTTATTCCTCTCCAGATCGATTTTAACAAGAATAAGGCCCTCGTCAACCGGTTCAGTGTGAAATGGACCCCCACGGTGATCATCCTGGATACAAGTGGAGATGAGCACCACCGGTTCGTCGGTTTCCTGCCACCGGAGGACTTCATCGGTCAGATCATTCTTGGAAAAGGGAAATCCGAGTTCAATGTTGAATCGTACGAACAGGCCATCCAGTGCTTTCAGGAAATCTTAGTCCGGTATCCCAAGACCGATGCAGCCTCTGAAGCCCAGTATTACCTCGGCGTGGCCAAGTACAAAGCCAGCCACGACCCGTTACAGTTGAAGTCAAATCTCGAGGTTCTTC
>DATIGG010000020.1:0-4596 GCA_035454825.1 Thermodesulfobacteriota bacterium
CTTGAGGAAGACGAAATTCTCTCACTGAGAAAAAAATGACGGCATCCCCCTTTCCGATTTTGATCATTGTGGTCCCTCTGATCTCCGCTTTCTTGATCACCTTGGCTGGATGGCTTAAGAAAAGCCTCTGTTACCCCTTAATGTTAGCGGCCCTCGCGGTCTCCGCTTTCTCCTCCCTGGCCGTCTTACAAGAGGTCATCCACCATGGAACACTCCATTATCATCTTGGGAATTGGGATCCTCCCTGGGGTATTGAGTATGTGATCGATCCTTTGAACGGCTTCGTGGCAGTGGTCGTTTCCATCATCAGTCTTCTGATCGGAATCTCCTCTAAAAAGATGGCGGAGCAGGCCTTTCCAATGAGGTTGCCTTATTTCTACTGCCTTTTTCTCCTCCAGGTGACAGGTCTTCTCGGGATCGTCGTCACAGGGGATGTCTTTAACCTCTATGTCTTTTTGGAGATCTCCTCTCTGGCTGGATATGCGCTTATTGCCATTGGGGAAGACGGTGCCCCTTTTGCAAGCTTCAACTACATGATTTATGGCACCCTGGGTGCCTGTTTCTATCTCCTGAGCGTGGGATACCTCTACATTGTGACGGGCTCATTGAACATGGCCGACCTTTCGAGAATTCTCCCTGATTTATACCAGTCTAAAGTGGTTTTGATGGCCTTTGCCTTTTTTGTGGTGGGGGTGGCCATCAAGATGGCGCTTTTCCCTTTACACGTCTGGCTCCCGGATGCTTATACCTACGCGCCTTCAACGGTGACCTCCTTAGTGGCACCCCTGACGACCAAAGTCGGCGCCTATGTATTGATCCGAATAATGTACACGGTCTTTGAGCCGAGTTTTTCAACAAGAGTAATCCCGGCGGCACCGATTCTGAGCTGGGTGGCTTTCTTCGCGATCCTCTTTGGCTGTATTCTGGCTCTGGGCCAGAGGGACCTAAAACGGATGCTGGCCTATGTGCTCATTGCTGAAGTCGGCTACATCGCCTTAGGAATAGGTCTGGGCAATCGGAACGGTCTGACAGGGGCCATTCTCCATATTATGAATGATGCTCTTATGATGGCATGCCTCTTCCTAATTGTGGGGGCGATCACTTACAAAGGATGGCCCCGGCAGATCGACCAGTTCAATGGGTTGCACAGGAGGATGCCAGTGACCATGGCGGCTTTGGTGGTCTCAGCCCTGTCGGTTATCGGAATTCCGCCCGCCTGCGGCTTCTTTAGCAAATGGTACCTGGTTTTGGGTGCCATCGATGCCAAGCAATGGTCCTTCGCGGCCGTTTTGCTCGTCAGTAGCCTTCTGAATGCCATTATCTTTTTTAAGGTGATCGAACGTGCCTATTTCGAACCGGTAGCGAATGAGCATGATCTCCAGCCTGTTGAGGACAGACCCAAGATCATTTGGGATGAAGCCCCTTTAAGCATTTTGATTCCGATGGTCCTGTTGGCTGCGGGGATCCTCTCGGTGGGTCTCTTGAGCGGACCCATTGTTTCAGGAGTGATTCAGTTCGCCCTGCCGGCGAATTTCTAAAAGACAGAGGCTCGATCGTGGAAGTCATTCATTCCGTCAAACCCCTTTTAGCCCTTCTCGTCTCGGCTGTCGCAGCGATGCTCATCCTCTTCGCTGGGGAGAAGAGAAGAAACCTCAGGGAATTTTGGACCCTTCTCGCTTCCGTCATCAAATTTTGTATCGTCGCCTCCCTGATTCCACCCATCCTCAATGGACAGGTAGTCGAATGTACCCTTCTCCATCTTTTTCCTGGAGTTGCCTTCCAGTTCAGAGTCGATGCCTTTGGTCTTTTGTTTGCAACCCTCGCATCAGCCCTCTGGATCGCCACCTCCGTTTACTCGATTGGCTATATGAGAGGCCTTCAGGCCCAATCCCAGACACGATTCTTTTTTTGTTTTGCCTGGGCCCTCCATGGGGCTTTGGGAATTGCTTTTGCCGGCAATCTATTTACCCTTTTCATCTTTTATGAAATCCTGACGGTTTCAACGTTTCCTCTGGTGGCTCACAAGGAGACTTCTGAGGCGGTCCGGGGAGGGAGAAAGTATTTAGCCTATCTTCTTACAGGAGCGATTCTCGTCTTTTTTTCGATGGGGGTGACCTATGGCCTTTGCGGTAAACTCGATTTTGTCCCGGGTGGTTTCTTACAGGGACAGGGCTCCGAGAACCTGCTTCGACTTCTTTTCGCCACCTTCATCTTAGGCTTTGGTACAAAGGCTGCCCTGATGCCCATCCATGAATGGTTGCCTACCGCGATGGTCGCCCCCACTCCGGTGAGTGCCCTGCTCCATGCCGTTGCCGTTGTCAAAGCAGGGGTCTTCTGTGTCTTGCGGGTTGTCCTCTTTGTCTTCGGCCCTCAACTCCTTCACGAACTTGACCTTTGGCTTGTCTTGGCCTATTTTGCATCCTTTACCATCGTCGTCTCCGGAATGCTCGCTCTGGCACAAGACAATTTGAAAAGGAGGCTGGCTTTTTCCACTATCAACAACTTGGCCATTATCATCCTCGGGGCAGCCCTCCTCTCACCGAGCGCGATTACCGGAGGAATCTTTCATATCGCCGCCCATGGCTTCATGAAAATCACCCTCTTTTTCGTGGCCGGAGCGATCTATGTCAAGATGCACAAAGAGAACATCAGCGAACTCGATGGCATCGGAAGAAAGATGCCCATCACCTTAGGTTCCTTCGCTGTCGGGGCCATGGGAATCGCCGGGACCCCCCCCCTGGTGGGATTCATCAGCAAGTGGTACCTCTGCCTGGGTTCATTAGAGGCAAGAGAAATTATTTTTCTTTTCATCCTCCTTGTCAGTGTCCTTTTCGATATCGCGTACTTTTTCCCCATTGTCTACCATTCCTTTTTTAAAAAATCAAAGGACGAAATGGAATCGGATATCCAGGAGGCCCCCCTGTTCATGGTCGTTCCCATTGCCATCTGCGCGATCTTCGTCATCCTATTGGGAATTTTTCCGAATGCCTTTGTCCATTTTTTTGAAATCGCCTCCTTGGCTACGAAAAGCATCCTGGGGATGGGCGGCTGATGAAGGAAAAGCTGAAAAAACTATTCATCGTATTTGCGGTTCTGAGCATCCCGGCAGGCTTCTTGGCAGGGGACGATCATGGTATTTTTTGGTGGCACCACGTGCCCCTGATGGATGCTGTGGTTGGAGGAATCGGAGCGGTTTTCTTGATGCTCATGATCAAGTTTGTTGCATCCTTTACATCCAAAAAGGAAGATTTTTATGATTGAGCCGGTTCCTCCTGCTTTTCTCTTAATTCTCGGATCCCTCTTGATCCCTCTCTTTCGAGGGAGGGCAAGACCGTTTTATCTCCTTCTCATCTCTTTTTTGGTCTTGATTAACCTCTCCCTGCTCAGGGCAGGCACAGGATGGGTCATCCATTTTCTTGGGTATGACCTGATCTTTGCAAGGGTAGATCGATTGAGTTTGGCTGTGGCTTACATTTTCGCCGTCATAGGATTTCTGGCCATTCTTTATTCCCTTCACACCAAAAATACAGGAGAGCAGATGGCCGCCTTCCTGTACATGGGGAGTTCTTTGGGAGTAGTGTTTTCCGGAGACTTCCTCACCCTTTTTGTCTTCTGGGAGATCATGGCTTTCACCTCTGTATTTCTCATCTGGTACCGGAGAGAAAAAGAATCTCTCGATGCCGGCTTCCGATACCTGTTCATGCACATTTTCGGTGGATGCTGTCTGTTGACGGGAATTATTCTCCACGTCACATCCACGGGGAGTTTGGCGTTGGGGCCTTTGGAGAAGGGCTGGAGTTTCTTCTTCATTCTGATCGGTTTCGGTCTCAATACAGCTTTTCTACCCCTCCATACCTGGCTTCCGGACGCCTACCCTTTAGGAACCCTCACTGGAAGTGTTTTTCTCTCGGTCTTCACGACAAAAACAGGGGTTTACGCTCTTGCCCGATGTTTTTCGGGGAATGAGTTCGTCGCTTTCATGGGTGGGGTGATGGCCGTCTACGGCATCGTTTTTGCCCTGCTGCAGAATGATATCCGGAAACTGATTTCCTATCACATCATCAGCCAGGTGGGATACATGATTGCCGGGATCGGCGTAGGCACAGAACTGGGAGTCAACGGCGGCATTGCCCATCTGATCAATAACGTCCTTTATAAAACCCTGCTGTTTATGTGCACAGGATCGGTGATCTATATGACCGGAAGGAGCAAGCTTACGGAACTGGGCGGACTTGCAAAGCAGATGCCTGTCACCTGCATCACCTGCCTCGTGGCCTCCCTCTCCATTTCCGGCGCGCCCGGATTCAATGGCTTTGTGAGTAAGGCGATGGTGATCTCCTCCGTTTCGGAGTCCCATCAGGCGATGCTCGATCTTTTCTTGAGATTGGCTTCCGTTGGGACATTTCTTTCCTTTGCCAAGTTGAGTTACTTTATCTTTTTTGAAAGGAATGAAAAAATCCAGGCAAAGAAATCCCCTTGGAATATGCAGTGTGCCATGATCGTGACAGCATTTTTGTGTGTTCTAATCGGCGTCTTTCCGCGAATACTCTTCCACATCCTTCCGTATGCTTCCACCGACTACCACGCTTACACCCT
>DATIGG010000021.1:0-3158 GCA_035454825.1 Thermodesulfobacteriota bacterium
ACCCAGAATTTGAAAATCGATATTGACATCATTGATATCGAAGGGAATATATCGTTCAGACTCCCACTGGATCGATTCTTCCAATTCAGCCTCGGTCATAAACGGAAGAGTGATCTTTTTGACAATGACGGAGTGGCCAGAGACTGACGTGACGGCATTTTTGGTCTTCGTTTTTGCCTGGGTCATCAAGTCTTTAATCGCATCGATAATGGTCACCGAATCCATCAATGCCCCATCCACAATGGCCTCCGGTGGCAGGGGAGAGATGGCCAGGTTCTGCATTCGATAACCGTTCTTGATCTCCTTGAGTTCGACCAACTTAATGGAACTCGAACCAATATCCAGACCGACGATCTCTCTCTTCTTTGAAAGGAACATAGTGGACTCCGCTTCCCCTGAATTACGAATGATTATCCAACTGGTATCGCCTAATCTTTTCCCTCAAGGTGGCTCTGGAAATTCCTAATTGCCTCGAAGCCTGGGATTTATTTCCTTCAAATCGTTTTAAGACCCTTGAGATATGGGCCTTTTCGACCTGCTCGAGAGAGAGTTGATCAAGGCCTTCCAGACCCTCCGCCAGCGGATGAGACGTTGACGATGCCTCCGCTTTCCTTAATTCAAAAGGGAGTTTATCCGGTGTCATCCATTCTTGATCGGTTAAGATCATGGCCCTTTCAATCACATTCTTGAGCTCACGAACATTTCCTGGCCAGGGGTATTGCGCCATGATCCGCCTGGCTTCTTCGGTAAATCCTTTGATTGTCTTGGCATGTTCCCGGTTATTTTCTTCGACAAAAAGGTTGGCAAGAAGCAAGATGTCCTCGGGTCGATCGCGGAGCGACGGCATTTCGACCACCATCACCTTCAGCCGGTAATAGAGGTCTTTTCGAAAGGTTCCCTCCTTTACCAAGGTTTCTAAATCGCGGTTCGTAGCCGCAATAATGCGAACATCGACTTTAATCTCTCTCTCACCCCCTACCCGCATGAAGGTTTGGGTCTCCAGAAATCGCAGGATTTTGGATTGCAGCAGGGGTTTCATATCCCCGATTTCATCCAAGAAGACGGTCCCACCATCGGCCAGCTCAAAAAGGCCCTTTTTCGTATTCTTCGCGTCCGTGAAGGCCCCCTTTTCGTAACCGAACAACTCTGCCTCCAGGAGCGTATCAGGGATCGCGCTGCAATTAATTTTCATCAGGGATCGCTCGCTCCGCTTGCTGTGATAATGGATGGCATTGGCAGCCAATTCCTTTCCGGTTCCGCTTTCCCCTTGAATGAGCACCGATGTTTTCTGTGTCTTACTGATCATGCCGATCAGTTCTCTGACATATTGGATATGGGGACTCATCCCGTGAATGTGGTAGTTTTGAGAGGGCTCCCGGTGTTGGCGATGAAGACGGCGGACCTCATTGATGAGATGTTTCGTCTCAAGGCCCTTTTCGATCAAGAGCTTTAACTCGTCCAATTCGAAGGGCTTGTTGATGTAGTGGTAAGCCCCCGATTTCATTGCAGCGACCGCGGTTTGAATGTCGCCGTAACCCGTCATCATGATCACCAAGATCTCGCTGTCGAATTCTTTGATTTTTTTCAATACGTCCAACCCATCGACATCCGGCAACTTCATGTCGAGCAGAATCACATCAATGATATTTTTTTGGATCATCTCCAGGCTCTCTTTTCCCGAACCGGCCAGGAAGATGTCGTACCCCCTCTTTTTTAAGACGTCGAAGAGGGTTTGCTGGATCACTTCATCATCATCAACAATCAAAATGGAGGGTCTCATAAGCTTTCGATGTTTTCGGGTAACCGGAGGTCAAAGGTTGTGCCTCTCTCCCATTCGCTTCGGACTTGAATGGTTCCTTCATGCTTCTTGACGATCTGATAGGCGATGGAGAGTCCCAGACCAATCCCTTTCGGCTTCGTTGTAAAAAAGGGATCAAATATCTTATTAATTAAATTTGCCGGAATTCCTTTCCCGGTATCGGAAATCAGGATCCGGATCAAACGCTGAGTCGTCCCATCGGGTCCACTTGAAATGATGGGATGCACCTGAATCTTCAGTTCGCCACCGGTTGGCATCGCCTGGATGGCGTTCAAAAAGAGATTGAGAAAGACCTGATGCATCTGATTCTTATCGACCCGGATCTTTGGAATCTGAGGATGATAGGTTTCGGCGAATCGGATGCCCTTATCCGCAATCTCTTTGATAAGGAACGGAATGATTTCATTCACAATATCTTTGATGTGACAAGGGGTGAGATTCAGTTTTTGGGGTTTGGCGAAAGAGAAAAAGCTTTTGAGAAGCTCATTCAGCCGATCGATCTCTTTGGTGATCCGGTTAAGGTACTCCCGCTTAGAGTCGGTGAGGGACATCTCCTCACTGAGAGCCTGGGCCGTGGTCTTGATCCCGGCGAGGGGATTCCTGAGTTCATGGGCAATGCCAGAAGCCAATTTGCCGAGGGAGATGAGGCGGTCCATCCTTAAGATTTCTTCCTGAATTTTATAGACCTGGGTGAGATCCCGGAAGATGACAATCCTGCCAATGGTTTCCCCCCCAGGACTCACATGATTGTTGATGGTGAAGCCGACGGGAAATTCAAGGCCGTCTTTTCGCTTCATCCAACCTTCTTTTCGCATGTCCAGATCATCGGGATGGTCGAGGAGGGAGTGGACGACGCTCCGTTTCTCCCTCAAACCGAAGAGGTCAAAGGGTTTCCCCACCAGTTCATTTTTGGCGTACCCCAGAATCCTTTCCCCGGCCCGATTGATGTAGGTGATGGTATCGTCCATTTGAGTGAGAATGATCCCGCTTCCGATGCTCTGGATGATGCTTTCCATAAAATTGTGAACATCTTCCAGTTCATGTTTCAGTCGCTGGATCTCTTCATCCTTGGGCGGCGCGGCCTGATTCGTCTCTTGCATAGAAATCATCTGTCCCATTTCCGCCTTAACGCACTACAACGCTTTCAGATTCAGGATCGGAACCTCGACAGGGTGGGTTTGATAGATCCACGGGACAATCCCCAACACATGTTTCCCTTTTTCTCCTTGATCCTCCTCCGGTGAGATCGTGAGCCTTTTCACGACCTCTTCCACCAGGAGCCCTTGATATTCCCCCTCCTCTTGAACAATCAACAATTTCGACATCTCTCCTCGATGCC
>DATIGG010000022.1:0-7884 GCA_035454825.1 Thermodesulfobacteriota bacterium
GACTGAAATCGAGTTTGGAGGCCTCTTAGAGGCCATGGCCAAGACCTATGGCCATGAAGGGTTGCTCAGGGTCAGATCTCTAAATTATGAGGCCTACACCTGGCATGTACTGAGTGGTCCCAATGGGGGCATTGTCAGCCAGTCTGATTCCCCGATGGGCGGGCTGGGACTTTCCCCGGCCTTTCCCGTTGGAGCAAGCTTTAAAACTATGAAATCCCATGAGCCCATTCTCGTGGACTTCGGAACCTGTTACCATGGTTACCAGACCGATGAAACTCGAATGTTTTCCATGGGGAAGATGAAACAGAAATTTGTTGATGCCTACAAGGCCTGCCGGGAAATCCACGACGCTGTCTTGGAAGAGACCCGGCCAGGTGCAGATTGTGAAGACCTCTTTTTTAAGACCATCCGATTGGCGGAGAGACTGGGGTACAAGGACAGTTACTTAGGGCCTCCAGGGCTTCAAACCCGCTTCATCGCTCACGGTATCGGTCTGGAACTGAATGAATTCCCTTATCTGGCTCAGGGCCAATCTTATCCATTAGAGGAAGGAATGACATTTGCAGCAGAACCTAAGATGGTCTTCCCTGGCGAAGGTTCTGTGGGACTGGAAAATACGGTAGCTGTCACTCAGAACGGGTATGAGATCCTCACCCCACTTGAGATGGAAATATTTGAGGTCTGAAGAGCTCAAAAATTAAAGAAGAACCGAGTTCGGATCCGTTCGGCCAGGGATTTGGCGATTTGCTGGATGGCACTGACCTTATTATCCTCAGTGGCGATCACATTCGGATTGGTCCGGTACCAGGCTCTTTCCAACAGGTCTTTCTCTTTCCAAAGAATTTCCCCACTCTTCTTTTTTAGAGTAATATCGATGACGGCAACGGTCTGATATTCCAGTGCATAACCAGACTTGTCATAAGATACCGAGAAAATGCTGAAGGACTTAATGATTCCTTCTAAAACAGAGTCCGCCTCCCTGCGATCAACTACCTTGACCCTTTTGTCCTGGATGAATTCCCTAAGAAATGCCTGGGTGAATGGGATTTCTATCCCGGGCTCAAGGGTCTGGTTGATTAGAGTGGGAATGGAAATGGAATTGACTCCAGGAGGTGCATGGGTCTCTTTTCCGGACAGCTGATAACCGCAACCTCCCACGAGAATAAGGCAGAATAGCAACAAAAGCAACTTCTTTCCAAATAGAATCAAAACCAACCCCTAAAACCTATTCCAAAGTCCCAATGCTGTTTAGTT
This sequence comes from Thermodesulfobacteriota bacterium, assembly GCA_035454825.1. Classification (GTDB taxonomy): domain Bacteria; phylum Desulfobacterota; class BSN033; order BSN033; family UBA1163; genus DATIGG01. The sequence continues at coordinate 1,255 of DATIGG010000022.1, forward strand.
AAGCAAAAACCGTTCACCCTGAGCCTGTCGAAGGGTGGTAATTCAACCGTTCATGCTTCGACAAGCTCAGCACGAACGACTGATGTGAACAGTATTATCCCTAATCCCCATTATTTGCAGACGATATTGACCAATTTTTGGGGGACGAAAATCATTCGCACGATCTGTTTCCCTTCAACCAGCCTTTGAATCCTCTCACTTTTCAGCGCCCAGTCCTTGATCTCTTTCTCCTGATAAGAGGCAGGGACCATGATGCGATCCCTCAACTTTCCATTCACCTGAATGACAATGAGGATTTCATCTTCAACAACAGCTTCCCGGTCATAATCCGGCCATGGCCGCTCAAGGATCGATTCCTTGCCACCCAGAACCTCCCAGAGCTCTTCAGCAAAGTGGGGAACAAAAGGCGAAAGGAGTAAAACAGCCGCCTCAGTTGCTTCCCGCATCACCCTCAGGGAAACCTCATCCTCACGGTCTTTCACATCCAACAGATAGATTTCATTGACCAGCTCCATGATCGCGCTAATCGCTGTGTTGAAGTGAAATCTCTCAATATCCTCTGTCACCTTCTTGATTGTCTTGTGAGTCTTCTGTCGAAGGGACTTCTGGTCTCCCTCAACGAGGGCGCCGAAAGGAAACGACTCAACATGCTTAAGACGAAGTGAATAGTCATACATGAGGCGCCAGACCCGGTTGAGAAATCGGGCAGAACCCTCTACCCCTTGATCACTCCAATCAAGATCCTTCTCCGGAGGTGAAGCAAAGAGACAGAAGATCCTTGCCGTATCCGCACCATATTTCTCAATCAGATACTCTGGATCAACCACATTCTTTTTCGACTTGGACATCTTCTCAAGTCTTCCAGCCGCAATCTGGGCACCGCACTTCTGGCAACGGAATATCTCCCCCTGGGTTTCCACTTCCTCGGGATAAAGATAACCATCCCGTGGACATTCAAAGACCTCCTTGCAAACCATGCCCTGGGTCAGAAGATTGCTGAAGGGTTCCTCGATGCTCACCCAGCCCATATCCTTAATGACGCGGGTGAAAAAACGGGAATAGAGGAGATGCAGAATCGCATGTTCGATTCCTCCAATATATTGGTCGACCGGCATCCAGTAATCGACCCTCTTCTTATCCAGCGGACCTTCGTGGTAGTCGGCACAGGTAAATCGGTCAAAGTACCAGGAAGATTCAACAAAAGTATCCATGGTGTCGGTTTCCCTTCGAGCCGGTCCGCCACACCTCGGACATTGAGTCTCCACAAATTCCTTTGCCCGTGCGAGAGGAGACTCCCCCATTCCGGTCACCTCTACGTTATAAGGGAGGATCACCGGAAGGTCCTTCTCAGGGACAGGAACAGTGCCACAACGATCACAGTAAATGATCGGAATGGGGGCTCCCCAATACCGCTGCCTTGAGATTCCCCAATCGCGAAGCCGGTAGCTCGTTCTCTTGCCTCCAATCGCTCTCTCTTCAAGATACTGGGCGATCGCTTCCCTTGCCTTGGTGCTTTCCATCCCGTTAAAGGGGCCTGAATTGACCACGAACCCTTCTCCTTCAAAGGCCTCGGTTAGGGTCTGGACTTCCAGGGTTTGACCTTCAGGTTGTATCACGACGATCAAGGGGAGTCCATATTTTTTCGCAAATTCGAAGTCCCTCTGGTCATGAGTGGGAACAGCCATGACAGCTCCGGTTCCATATTCCATGAGAACAAAATTGGCCACATAAATGGGTATCCTCGCCTTTGTCATCGGATTGATGCAGTAAGCTCCTGTGAAGACACCTTCTTTCTCAACTTCCTCGGAAGTCCTTTGGGTTGCGTCCTGGCGCCTGATCCGATCAACAAATTCTCTAACCCTCTTCTCCTGAGGGGTTCCCCTGGATAGACCCAGCGCCAGAGGATGCTCGGGCGCAAGACTCATAAAGGTTGCGCCAAAAACAGTATCCTGCCGGGTGGTAAAGACCTTGATCACCTCACTCGAATTCTCGATGGGAAAATGGATTTCAGCACCCGTCGATTTTCCGATCCAGTTGCGCTGCATCGTCAGAACGCGCTCCGGCCACCCTGGAAGCTTATCGACCCATTCCAGGAGCTGCTCCGCATAATCCGTAATTTTGAAGAACCACTGCTCGAGATCTCTTTGCGTAACACCGGGATCATCCGCATGGCCCCGCCAGCAGGTTCCATCGCTCATCACCTGCTCGTTCGCCAAGACGGTCTTACAGACCTCACACCAGTTGACCGAGGACCGTTTCTTATAAGCCAATCCCCTTTCATACATTTTGACGAAGAAGAGTTGTTCCCATTTGTAGTAGGAGACATCACAGGTGGCAATCTCCCGATCCCAGTCGTAACTGAACCCCATCCGCTTCAGTTGATTCTTCATATAGGCCATATTCTCATAGGTCCACTTGGCAGGATGAACCCCATGGTCAATAGCGGCATTCTCAGCAGGCATGCCAAAGGCATCCCACCCCATCGGGTGAAGCACATTGAACCCCTTCATTCGTTTATATCGGGCGACCACATCCCCAATGGAATAATTCCGCACATGGCCCATATGGATCTTACCAGACGGATAGGGAAACATCTCAAGAAGGTAATATTTTGTCTTACTCGGATCCTCCGTGACTTTGAACAGCTTCTCCTCTTCCCAGAACTTCTGCCATTTTTCTTCAATCTCTACCGGGTTATATCGTGGATTCATACCTATCCTCTCATCATTCTCCGGATTCGGAGCCTCAAGGCATTCAGACGGATGAATCCCTCTGCATCTTTCTGATTGTAGACGGTATCTTTTTCGAAAGTGGCAAAGGCATCGTGGTAGAGAGATTTCTCGGATTTCCGGCCGAGAACCGTGACATTTCCCTTGTAGAGTTTCAAACGAACTGTCCCGGTGACATCCTTCTGTGTCTCATCGATCGTCTTCTTCAGAACCTCCATCTCCGGTGAGAACCAATAACCGTAATAGATCAATTCGGCTATCTTTGGAACCAGGCTATCCCGCAAGTGCATCACCTCACGGTCCATCGTAATCGACTCAATGGCCCGGTGTGCAACTTGGAGAATCGTTCCGCCAGGCGTTTCATAAACACCCCGCGATTTCATCCCCACGTAACGGTTCTCAACCATATCGACACGACCGATTCCGTTCTGCCCACCCAATTCATTCAATCGGGTCAATAAATCTGCTGGGGAAAGGGTTTTTCCATCCACTCGTTTGGGAATCCCTTCCTCAAAATCGATTTCAACCACGGCTGGGCGATCGGGCGCCTTTTCCGGAGAAACGGAAAGGATAAACATATCCGCAGGTGGCTCGGACCACGGGTCTTCCAGTATTCCACCCTCGAAGCTGATATGAAGGAGGTTTCGGTCACTGGAGTAGGGTTTTGCTTTCGTCACGGGGACAGCGATTCCGTTCTCCTTGGCATAGGTGATCAGATCTTCCCGGGATTTGAATTGCCATTCTCTCCAGGGTGAAATGATACGAATATAAGGGTTAAAGGCGTAGTAGGTCATTTCAAAACGGACCTGATCGTTTCCTTTTCCTGTTGCGCCATGAGCGACCGCATCCGCTCCCTCGAGCTGGGCAATTTCGATCTGCCTCTTTGCAATCAGAGGCCTTGCAATCGAAGTTCCAAGGAGATAGGTTCCCTCATAGACCCCATTGGCTTTGAGTGCAGTAAAGACAAAATCTCTCACGAACTCCTCGCGCAGGTCCTCGATATAGATCTTACTCGCCCCGGTATCCCTTGCCTTCTCCTCGAGATGATCAAGTTCTTCTGCCTGTCCAACATCTGCCGTGAAGCAAATCACCTCACAACCATACTCATTCTTAAGCCATTTTAGGATCACAGAGGTATCCAAACCTCCTGAGTATGCCAGTACCACTTTCCTGACTGTTCCTTTCATGTTCTTTCTCCTTATTCAATTCCAAATTGCAGATTTAAGATTACCCATTCGGCAAAACGAATTTCGCATTCCACCCTTGTCCATCTCGACTAACCTATCCCTTCAAATGTTTCTTCAAGGGCCTTGATCAAATGATCCACTTCTTCTCTTGTCACGATCAGTGGAGGAAGGAACCGGAGGACGTTTCCCATCGTGCAGTTGATGAGGAATCCTTTTCCCATCATCTCTTTCACGATAGGAGCTCCTTCTCTTTTGAGCTCCACCCCCAGGATCAACCCTTTTCCACGGACCTCCTGAATAAAAGGGAATTTACGTTGGAGTTCTCTCAGTCTGTCTAAAAAGTAATTGCCAATATTCTGGCAATTTTCAAGCATTCCTTCGTCGAGAAGGGCTGTCAGGGCAGCGACCCCAGCCGCAGTTGCCAGAGGATTTCCTCCAAAAGTGGAGGCATGATCCCCGGGCTTAAAAACCTCTCCAATCTCCTTTTTCATCAGAAGTGCACCGATGGGAACCCCTCCTGCTAAGGACTTGGCCAGGGTGAGAACATCCGGTTCGATGCCGTAGTGTTCATAGGCAAAAAGTTTTCCGGTTCGCCCCATTCCCACCTGGACCTCATCGAAGATAAGAAGAACTCCTTTCTCACTACAGATCTTGCGGAGGGCTTTCAAATAACTTTCGGACGCAATGTTCACTCCACCTTCTCCCTGGATGGGCTCGATCAGAATGGCACAGGTTCTTGAATCGATCGCTTCTCTCACGGCCTCAGTATTGTTAAAGGGAACATATTTGAACCCTGGGAGCAGGGGTGCATACCCTTTGTGATATTTTTCTTGGGCGGTTGCTGTTAACGTAGCGAGGGTCCTCCCATGGAATGAATTCTCCAGGGTGATGATCTCGTAGCGATCACCCTCCATCTTTTCCTTTCCGTATTTACGGGCCAATTTGATTGCCCCTTCATTAGCCTCAGCGCCACTGTTGCAGAAAAAAACCTTACCGGCAAAGGAGTGCTGGCAAAGGAGGGAGGCTAACTGAATCTGGTTCTCAATGTAATAAAAGTTAGAAACGTGGATCAATTTCTCCGCCTGATCCTGAATGGCCTTGACAACTTTTGGATGACAGTGGCCCAGATTGCATACGGCCAGACCCGATAGGAAATCCAGATATTCTTTCCCGTCCATATCCCATACCCGAGTCCCTTTTCCCCTCACCAAAATAATCGGAAATCGACCATACGTATAGGCCACGACGTTCTCTGAAAGTTCCATCCACTGTTGAGAATCCATAATCACCTCATGACAAAAAATAGGATCCAAGGATTCAAGGGGGCAAGGGGACAAGTGAAAAACTGAACCTCCATTGATCCACTTGAGTCCTTGAACCCTTCAAATCTATGTTTGCTTATAAATTTGTGTTCCGATCCCCACATCGGTAAAGATTTCCAGAAGGATGGCATGCTCTGCGGTCCCATTGATGATGTGGGTTTTGATGACCCCTTCTTCCAAGGCATCCAGGCAACAGTTCACCTTCGGAATCATTCCTGAAGAAATGACTTTTTGAGCCATCAATCTCTTTGCTTTTTGGGCAAGGAGGGTGGGAACCAGCTGCTTCTTCTCATCCAGCACTCCTTCTACATCTGTGAGTAGAATCAACTTCTCCGCCTTCAGTGCGGAAGCAACTTTACCCGCCACAAGGTCCGCGTTGATATTATAGGTTTGTCCTTCCTCACCTGCGCCGACAGGCGCAATGACAGGAATAAAGTTGTCCCTCATCAGGGCTTCAATCACTTCGGGATTGACCGATTTCACTTCCCCTACGAGGCCGATATCGATCATTTCCGGAGGTTGGTCCGCGCCCTGGCTTCTTGTCAGTTTCATTTTTTTGGCAAGAATCAACTGTCCATCTTTCCCGCTCAGCCCGACCGCTTTTCCTCCTTGCTGGTTAATCAGGTTGACAATCTCCTTATTGACTTTACCCACGAGAACCATCTCGACGATATCCATGGTCTCGCCATCCGTCACTCTCATCCCTTCGATGAACTGGGACTTCTTACCGATTTTTTTCATCATCTCACTAATTTGAGGGCCTCCGCCGTGAACAATAACCGGGTTGATACCAATATACTTTAAGAGGACGACATCCAGGGCGAAACTCCTTCTGACCTCCTCTTCCTCCATAGAACTTCCCCCGTATTTGATCACGATCGTCTTATTATAGAATCGGCGGATATAGGGAAGGGCCTCAATCAAGACCTTGGCCTTATCAATCAGCTTTTCCATACTCTTTTCCTCGCACAGAAGCGGGGGGCCAAGGATTCGAAAATTCAAGAGTTCGAGTGAAGAATATTTCGAATCCATCAATCATGCATGAGTTCACTGCATCGCCCGATTCCTCGACTCCCTGGACCCTTCTTTACAAAATATAGCGGCTCAGATCTTCATCCTCTATAAAATCCTTGAGCTTTTCTTTGACATGCTTCGCATCAATCGCTATGGCCTGACCCGTCAGTTCCGGCGCATCAAAGGAGATCTCGTCCAGTAACCGCTCCAGAATGGTGTAGAGTCTCCTGGCCCCGATATTTTCAGTTCTCGCATTGATCAGGGCTGCGGTCTCCGCAATTTCAGCAATGCCGTCTTCTGTGAATTTCAACCTGACCGATTCTGTTTCCAACAGGGCGGTATACTGTTTTATCAGGGCATTCTCGGGTTCAGTGAGGA
>DATIGG010000023.1:0-23734 GCA_035454825.1 Thermodesulfobacteriota bacterium
CCTCTGGGAAACAATTGAAGCCTGTTACTGTAATGATATATTCTCTCAGACAGCTTTTCTTTGGCCTCTTTCTTGTACCACTGGACAAAAGAATCTCTTGCTTCTTTGATGCAATTCTGACTAAGAATGAATCTGCCAAAAGATAATTTTAAGGGAGGCCCATGATGTAAGCCATTCACGATTTCCAATGGATACAGCTCTCCTAAATAAAAGAATTTCTCTCCTGGCAGAAAATGCTTTTCCGCCGGTTTCACGGTTTTCTCTCTTTCTGACAATTTTTTGGATACCCATAACTGCTTGCTCAGAACAAAGTTCTCGATCTCCGATTTCGGTGTGCCATAGGGGGCATAGATGAAGATTCTTCCGTCCTCTTTGATATAGAGGGAAATCGTTTTTCTCCTCTTCTGACTGCAGATAAGCCGGTAATCAAATGAAATACCCATTGATTTATTTACTCCACCCCGTATTCTCTGCGATAGGACATGATATAGTCCTTCACTTCTTTTTTTGTTTTATAGACCCCAAAATGACCTTCGCAGAGGATGTCTGCATGGAGGTCCAGCAGCTTTTTGGTCGAACGATCCCAATCACCGATGTTCGAACCGAATTCTTCAAGAAGAGGGCCATGAAGGTCCTGTCCAAAAAGGATTCGCTTGCCCTCTCTATCCATATAGATGGATATCGACCCTGGAGTATGGCCTGGCGTATGGAGGTATACAATCTTTTCTGCTCCAATTCCCAATATGCCCTCCGGGAGATTTAGTTTGATGTCCACGGGAGTCGGGGGAAAAGATGTTTGATACCAATTTGCCGCTGTTAAGACAGAATCCCCATTTTCTAACGCTGGGGCGTCCAACTTGTGAATACAAATCTTACTTCCATATCTCTTTCGAATATCTGGAGCGCCCCCGATATGGTCAATGTGGCAATGAGTGAGAAGAATCTTGCTAACATTCTTGCCTTCAAATCCTAAACTTTCAACGTTCTTGATGATTTCATCTGAGCTCCAGCCCGCCCCTGAATCGACCAAAACAAGCTCTCCCAAGTTGAGAAGATAGACGCATCCATCTCTACTGTCTGTAACTTCAGGCCCTCCAACGATATAAATACCTTTTATGATTTCATAGGGTTTCATATTATTATTATCTCCTTAAGCTTTCCTTCAGTCCTTTATAATCGGCTAATGTAAACCCCTCCCATTGGCATGGCAAAATGGAGTTGTTCTGATATAGCGGTTCGTTCTCAATGTCGAGTTGAGACATCTTTTTTGCCTCTTCGAACAGGTGAGTATGAGGGATGGGCGAATATTCCACAATGATCGGCCTCGCACCCGTCTCTCGCACGAAAGCTATACTCTCCTCGATCTCCCCTACCCTTTGCTCGGGCAATCCAACCATCATATACACTCCAATTTCTTCACCAAAGTACCCTGCCCTTGTTAAATTCCTTACTGCCCTTACAAATTCTTGATTCCCTACTTTTCCTCCTGTCTCGACCTGCATTGCCGCATCCGATGTCTCAAGGCCCAGACGGATTGTCTTAAACCCTGCTTTATGGAGGAGTGCAGCTAATTCTTCATCAATTTCTCTTATATGGAGGCCGTTCGGAGTGTGGAAGTTGCATCGAATACCCCTTTGGGTCACTTCTCTTAAAATTGGAATGATATGTTCTTGGGGCTCTATAAGAAGGGCATCATCGTAGAAGGCAACGTTCCTTGTATTGCATTGGGTTGCCCAATACTCGATTTCTTTAACCACATCTTCAGGACTCCTTCTGTCAAAACCATTATACAAGAATTGGGAAGCACAATAGGCACATCTCATAGGGCATCCCCTTGAGGTTGCGATACAGACAAAACCAGGGTTGGGATAGAAGTCAAACGAAGGATAATTACGAATTGGGATGTCGGAGTGATTAGTCCGGAGTTTCTCATCCGTCAATTCGGAAATCAGTCTTAACGCTTCATCCTCTCCCCTGCCCTTTACCACGTAATCGGCTCGGGAATATTTTTGGGCATGCTCATAACAGAGGGTGGCATAGATTCCGCCAAGGATAACGGGCACATCTTTAAAAAAATTCTTTATGATCTCAATTGTCTTGAATAGCCCTGGATACCAGTAAGTCATTCCTGAAGTGATACCAACCACATCGGGTTTTTCTGTGGAAGATAATTTCCCCTGCAGCACTTCTTCAGGAATTCCATATCGACTATAATACCTCGGGATAGATTTAAGGGCCTTTGGCTTCTCGATCCAGGTCTTAAGAAAGTTACCATCTCCATATTTCCTTCTCTTGGAATAGGAATCGAGGCAGTCGATCAACGTTACGCGAAACCCATTTTTCTTTAAAAGAGAGGCAAGATATAGGAGACCGAGGGGTTTAATCCAGAAATTATAAGCAGCAAAGTCTGTGATCCACGGGTTGATAAGGAGGATGTGGGGAGATGTATGTTTCACGTTTGCTTCTATCTTATGCCTCCTGAACTTGCCCGCAAATATTTCACTACCATAGCCTTTTTGCCCTTCTGATGTATTTCATTTTATTTCCACTGTAACCTGCACGGATTCTATCTCTCCGGTCCAAACATCCACAAACTTGCTCTCTTTGGTATTCTGGTCATACAATGCCGCTTTGGGAAAGAAATTCCGAAACAGGATCTTGATCTTGTACTTCCCTTTCAACAAGAATGCCTCCGCCGCTTCATCGTCTCTTTCCCATCTTCCTCTTGCATTCTGGAAGAACCATCCCACATCGAATGTTCTGATTTCACCCGAAGGAATTGTGAGAAGATGAACATTCTTGGGATCAAAAGCATGTAACTGCCCATCACGTAAAATTAGATTGGTGCCATTAGGTTTCGTTATCTTCAACAGAATCTCTGACTTTCCGTGGGAATCATTGAAACGTCTTATTTCCCCTGGCTTGTAGTCGGCAGGGAAACAGACCGATGGGTGAGCAATTGTTATTGTGGTCGTGCCTTCGTTCCTGATTGAAGCTGTAAATCTGACAGCGCCCAGTGGAACTTCACTAAGATCATACGTCACGCGATAGGGTGTCATCGTCATGGATGCATTCGGAGGGGAGGTCACCTTAGTAGCAATATTCTTGCTGGTACAGCTCAAGCCCATCAATGCCATCAATGCAAGGATGAAAATAGCCTCTGTTTTTATAGTATCTCCTCTTATTTGGTCTGCATAACCATCGTTCAGACCGATTTATTATATGATCATCTCATTTTACTTAGGTCACTTAATTTCCTCAGATTTATTGTTTTCTCGTGGCGTGTTACAAAGCCGGAAAAAAGTGCCGCGTATTCCTTAACGTTTCCTTTCCTTTGCGTACCGATCATAAGCAGAAGATAGCCAACTGAGGTGCCATTTTCCTTCAGTTCTATTTCGGCACACATAGGTATATCGCGATTTTTATCTATCTCGGCATCACCTGTCTGCTCACCGCAGTCGGTTATAGTGGGATTCCATAACGCGACAATTCCGTTTGGCAATATAGATCTCAGCCATTCTTGAATTGGAATGGATGGAAGGCTTTGCTCGTAGTCTTTGGCCATCAGCGATTTAGCAAATCTCACATAATCATCCTCAGCTATCGAAAGCGAGAATGTAAGCAACACAATGTTGAGGATGGTTAATATGAAAATCGTTTTCATTATTTTGTTATTTCCGCAGAACGCCTGCGCTAAACCGACCGACCACAAACCTTTGGCAAAAAAATCGCGGCCTTAATTCGAGTCAGTCCGAGTCATCCGGAGAAAAGGGACGGTTCTATTTTTTGGCTCTCTCTCTTCGGTCTTCCTATTGCCTTAATCATCTCTTGAATTTCATACTGCTTTCTAAGCTTTCCTGCAAATACTTTACTCCCGTAAATCGCTCGCCGGTCCATCTCCCCTCTCATCGAATCCTTGGATCGTGCCATTCCCTTCACAAATTCCCTATATTTTTTCCTGCGGTCTGACTCATCCTCAGACAGTTCCCGATAAATGGAATGTTCATCAACCAATGAATCGCTCTTTCCATATGCATATACTGGATAACTGCTCCATCGGTAATCCCCGGGTCCCTTCACTATCCGCGCCCTTACGGGATTTAGTTCCACATAGCTTCCACAGGCTAAGAGATATCGATCCTTCGATATCAAGATGCTTTTAAACCTGTCCTGCCAAAAATGGCCGATGTGATCGTACTTCTTCTTGTAGTGTTGAGCATAAGAAAGGCTTATCCCCTTCATTATTTCAGCCAAACTCCCACCTGCTTTCTGTGGCTCCAGAACCAGATGAACATGATTCTCCATCAGAACATAATGGTACATCTTAAATTGGTACTTGTCTTTATATCGATGGAGGATCTCAAGATACTCCTGATAGTCAATTTCATCCCCAAAGACTTTCTGACGATTGTTTCCCCGGGTAAGAATGTGAAATATATGCCCCTTTGGGGCTATCCTTGCTATTCTTGGCATGTGCCAATCCTAATCAATCCTCGTCTCCCATGTCAAGAAAATAGAACCGTCCCCTTTTCTTTTATAAGACCATCAATGCCATCAAGGCAAGGATTAAAGCAGCCTCCCCGGAAGTTGATCGAGCCATACGATAACCGTCTTCTTTGGGATTGCGCCGGACGTCTCGGACAGACTATGGGTATCGAGCAACTCTTGCAACCTCTGCGTCGCCCGTGAGCGTTTGCCCAAACCCAATATTTTTTGGGTTAGCTCTGTCTGCAAAGGGAATAAGATCCATCTCAAAAAAAAGAAAATGTCCAATCAATCGATTGAATTCTCTTCAAATTCTCTTTCCGTGGGGTGATTTCTATTCGATGAGCCCTCCACTCCTGAGATCTGCTTAAGGAGCCTGCCTGGATATCACAATTGCCCCTGACCTCGTTGCTCGAGACACGGCCATGAAATCGCATTACTCTGCGCCGTCCTGCTGAATTGTCGTCTACCCCAAATTCTATTTGATCTCCCTTTAGCCTACAGTTGATGAGGGTGGCTTGCTTTCCATCAATATAAAATTTTCCACCGACCTTCTGGAAGGTTTGGTCGAGCACGAATCGGTTTTTTTCTCCGGTCGGTTCTTCCGGGCCAATACTCCACTGCCAAGTGCCGGATACATTGGCTGGAACAATCCAGTAGTAAAATGATTTTCCTTCCAATTGGCCCCTTTTGTCGGGGCCCCAATCCTCCATATCAAAAGTATAAGATAGGATTCGGCTTCCTGGCTTGAGCTCATTAAGCAGTTTGGGCCGCAGTTCCAAGTTCAATCTCTGGAGCAGGTAGAGCGTAACCACACTCCCCTCGCTGATATCTGCCTCAAATAGATCCCCTCCGATGAATTTGACACGGTTGCTCACGCCTCTCTTCTCCGCGTTTTCCAAACTCTCCTTGATTCGGGCAGGATCGATATCGATCCCGACGCCCCGGGCCCCAAACTTTTCTGCAGCCGTAATAACGAACCGGCCATCTCCACATCCCAGATCGTAAACAATATCGTCTCCTGTCACTTCTGCTAATTTAAGCATGGCCTCGACAGTGGATTGCGGCGTAGCATCATAGTGAACATCTGGTATTTTTTGCTGAGGGTAGACCGTCATCGCCAGGCTCACTGCTGTAAAAACAAGGATCGCCCCCAATACCACTCTACTGCAAGAAAGAGAGATTACCATAAAGAGATTTCCCTTTCCCCTTCATAAAGCTTTCTTACGGTTCTGTCCGCTTTTTACATCAGTAACGAAAACACTGGACAAACTCCTCCTGGCCTGCTTCCCAATTTTTCATCAAGTCTGATTGGCTCATACCTGATTTGAAGCCCCAAACTCTCGGCTGATAAATGATCCGGGGTTAACTCCAGATAACCATCAATCAATTTCGAGTTTTTCCACAATGCATCCCGAACTATGGCCTTGTCCGACATAGGCAAAGCAGCATATCCTTGTACAGATTGAACATCAGGTAGTACTTGGAGTTGCCGATTAACATAAAATCGCATCCCCCAAATTAGCTGTAGAATAGGCTGGTGTCTTCCTGCGATAAATTCATTACCCTACTCCTGTAGGACCTTTCCGTAAAGTCTTGGATCACCGCTTTCTCTTTCAACAACGGTACACCTTACCGGCCCGAGGGGGAGGACGCATTCTCGACAATTTTGTTTGCATTGAAAGCCGTACAGATGCAAAGAACCTGGAAGGATAAAGATAATCCTCTCCAGACTCGTCGTCAATGACTCTCACTTGGTTGTGGCGTTCAGCCTCCTTGTCTGGAATCGTCTCATATAATTTTCGCACCTCCAAGGGTGTCTTGTAGCCCCATTGTCCACGCAAAGCAGAAATTTTTGTTTCACTGTTTTTTACTCCAAGTATTTCTTGATTTCAGTCTCCTTCCTTCCCTTACCATGCCAGTGGAGTCCTGCAAGCCTTACTGCCCATCTTCCAATCTAATCTTAGCAATTCCCTTCCGTTTTCTCCAGGTCGTCTTCCCATAAATGCGATTCAGCCTCCGCAGCTCACGAATACTGCTACCCGAAGCAATTGTTTCGCTCCACTGGATGCCGGACGACCAAGCTCTGCGGGAGCCGACTTTCCTGGTGATTCAGTGAAACGCCTTGTTTAATTTCAAGCAAACAATTTGGCTATTTCCTTGATGCTGTCCTCAATATTACGCCCCAAAAAAGCCCGAACAGACCCATCGCGGAAATGCTCAGTTCCCCTGTCTGCGAAAAAGCGATAGCTTCCTGCTCGTTTCCTCGTCCTCTTCAGGTTGATGCAGTTGTTAGGGCCCTTCTAATCTTTCTCGATCTTTGAGTTTCCTTCTGACATTACGGGGGTCACGTGCACAATGAAAGAGCCCGATTACAACTACCCGGTCTTCTTTTATCGTGAAGTAAATAGCATACGGAAACCTTTTGAGCAGGCGGCGCCGGAATTGGCCATAGACTTTTGAGTAAAGTAGCGGATTGCGAGGTACCTCGCTGGCGCAGGCGTAAAATACCCGAAGGAATTCCTCGCCGAGCCCTGGTGATTTTCCCTCATACCATGTATATCCACCAATAGCATCTTCTTCGACGTCTGGAAGGAAACGGAGGGTGTAAGTCATTTTCTTCTTTCTATTCTTGTTCGAAGCTCCTCAAGAGACAAGAGGGTTCCAGGAGCAGATTCGTATCTCTTGAGCCTTCTGTCCAACTCCTCTATATGGCTCTTTGGAATAGGTACGGCGGACTCATCTGAAGCAATGCTGTCCCAAAGATCCTCAACCAATAAGATCTTTTCCGGCGTACTTAATTTGGTAATTTCGGGGATATCGCTTGCGCGCACTGTTTGTCTCCTTTCTTTATACTGCTTGACAAGTGCCAAGACATCGTTCACAGATTGAGGCACATCGTGCAAAAACGCTCTTTGACAACCGAATAGCCACAGCATGTATTATCATGAGCATCATTCCTTAAAGAGGAGGTGCTCATGAAGAAAAAAGCGAAGAGAGAACGGACTGTTGTTGCACAAAGGTTCTTGCAGGAAGAAGACCCGCAAACCATCTGCGCCTCTGTGGGTGAGTCCACGAGGTGGCTGTACAAATGGATGTGACGGCATATCCCAAACGATCCGACTTGGGTGCGAAGATCTTTCCCTTTGAATCTTCGAGAATCCAGCGATTGACGGACTCCCCGAAGGATTCGGAGACTTTACCTTCCACCGCAATAGAGAAAAGCTGGTTCTCAGATTTAACAAGAATCCAAATGTCACTTTGTGATGCCGTAGACCGACCAGGCAAAGGCACTTTGTGCTCCGGCAAAATGAGAAGGGGTTCAAGTCCGGAAAACGGATCACCGGCCCTTATTAAAACCGATTTCACCTCTTGTGGAAACCCTTGGGCCTCCTGCCAACAATACGCCAGTGCTTTTGCGGAATGACCTGATTTCCAGTGCTTCTGGGGGTCAGTCAAGTGAGGTTGCCAGTCTTCGGGCTTGTTAGCGGGAAGGAGTATTTGTGACATGATCACCTCGCAAGTAGTTCTTGTGTTTTCTCTATGCATTCATTCAGGGTTTCGAGAGTTTTTGAGAATGTATCCTTGTTGAATCCCTGGTTGTAGATCACGCCCTCCATTTGGAGCGCAATTGTGTCCTTTGTTTCTTGAACCGTTAGAACGATGCCGTTGGTAGCACAGAAACGCAAGATTTCGTAAGCGTTCACCTTAAATGATTCCTCCTTCCATTTCTCAATCTCAATCAAGTCTCCAATTCTGAACCCCGGGTCTTCCCATCCTTTCGATATGTAGCCCATGTCATGGCGTCCGCGCCTGAGGTCATAGTAAAGTTCAAGTTCATCGTTTACCAAGGATCCGGCAAGTTTCAATCCGCATTCTTTTGCGATTTTCTCAACAATCACTCTGTTTTGGATATGCGCTTCGCATTGGGACAGAGCTCTCAAGGCATCCTCGAAAGACGCCTTCTTCTTGTTTAATAGCGCAAAAATTTGATCGCGCAGCGAATCGACAGCCTTTCTGGGCGAATGACGTACCATTATTGTCTCCTTTCATTTATCAATCGAATGCTACGGCTCACCCGGAGCCGGTTTTATCGGCGATCCGGTCGAGCCCCCTGTTAAATTTTTCCCTTATAAACTTGTTTCCTGTGACCGATTCTGAGCACAAGGACTTCATTCTCTAAAATAGCATAGATTACCCTATAGTCTCCGATACGATGTTTTCGCAGACCTTTGAACCGTCCCTTGAGAACTGGGTAAGTATCAGCGTTTTTTGAAAGCTCTTCCTCAATTTGCTTTAGAACACGTTGAGCCTCGGCCTTAGAAAGCCTCCTCAGGTCTCGCTGGACTGACTCTTTGTAAAGGATGTTATAGGCCAAGGGACTTCCTCAAATCGTTACCTGAGATAACCGGGTCTGTTTTATCATGGAGCCGGTCCAATGCCACCTGAAGATCCGCGTAGTCTTCTATGTAATACTCCAGAGCTTTCTGGATTATGAACGACCGTGGTCTTTCAGTTTCTTTGGCTATGCTTTCCAGTTGATCCGCAAGGGGTTTGGGAAGTCGAATTGATATTGCTGTAGTCATAGAGCGCCTCCTGTTGCTATTGTATTACAATGATATACGCAAGCATACAAAAAGTCAAGAGGGGAATGATTTTGTTCTTTTTCAGGTCTTCTCATTGGCGCGATCATGCCTATCCTCGATATTCTTCCCCTTGCGCGATAGAACATGAACACCTCTTCTTTTGAAGACTACATTTTCTGAAAGACAATTGTTAGGATATTTGCATATTGTAACATGTTGATATTTAAACATTTTTACAGTCACTCAAGGCAGCGGCTGACGGAATGTTTCACGTGAAACATCTCTACAAAAACGTGACCACACTCTTTTCTCGTGTTCGAACGGAAAGAACCTTTTATTTTGATCTTCGGAAGCGATGCAAGAACCATTCGCCCTGAGTCCATCGAAGGATAGTAGTAATTTTGCCCTTTCATCCTTCAGGCCACGCAAGCAACTGACGCTGCCGACGACAAGCTCAACACGAACGGTTTAGCTAATGCGGGAAGGCGACCAGCTTCTGTTTCAATGGAGACAGGGCTAAACAAAATATTGCCAGCTACCCTACCCTCTTTTAAGGCAGAAGCACTGGCTCGCCCTCTTCCAAAGAGGGACGGAGGGTGGATTGTCTAATTCAAAGATTAAATTATGAAGCTCAAAACTTTCACGAGAATTATTATGTTTCACGTGAAACATATTGAGTCGAAAGTGCGATATTTGAAATATGAAATAGCTATAAGTCATTCGAAGACATTGCTTATTCTTATTCCCCCTCTAACCCTTTTCCAAAAGAGATGGAGAAGGAATCGTTAGGCTCTCTTAGCTTCAACTTTATAGTTAACTCTTCTATTTCCCGATGCAGAATCGGCCGAAGATGCGGTCCAATACCTCTTCGCTGGCTGTCTCCCCTACCATTTCCCCAAGAGTTCCAAGGGCGGAACGAATTTCGAAGGCGATGAATTCGAGAGAAGTCCCCTTTTCCAATTCTTTGATTGCATTTGAAAGATTATCCTTCGCCCCTGTTAAAGCTCTTTTATGTCGGATATTTGCCACGATCAGGTGGTCCGGTGATGTTCTTACTTCTTTATGGATTATGGTATCATAAATGGCTGCCTTTAGATCTTCCATCCCTTCGTTCTTTAATGCAGAAATGTGCACAATGGGCACATCTCTAAGTAGACTTCTTAACCCATCCAAAGATACCTTCAAGGGGAGGTCCTTCTTGTTCACGACAACTACCTTTCTCTTTCTTTCAATCTTTCTAAGGATCTCCTGATCATCTTCGTCAAGACCTTGGCTTCCGTCGAGAACAAGAAGCACGAGATCAGAGTCTGCTACCCGTTCTTTAGCTCTTTTTACCCCTTCCTCTTCTACGGTATTCACTGCCCTCCTAAGGCCTGCCGTATCCATCAACCTTACCGGTATTCCATGAATATTCAAAATTTCTTCTATCACATCCCTTGTTGTTCCAGGAACCGGTGTTACAATAGCCCTGTCCTCTTTAAGCAAGACATTGAGAAGGCTCGATTTTCCCACGTTTGTCTTTCCAGTGATGACGCAGGAGACCCCTTCTCTGAAGAGCCTTCCCTCTTCGTAGGAAGAAATCCATTCCTCCATTTTTCCGGCCATTCCTCGCAGATATTCCTGCAATTCTATCAGAGAAACAGGTTCCATCTCCTCTTCCGGAAAATCGATATGGGCCTCAATCAGGGCCAACCGATCGACCAGCCCTGCCTTCAGGCAAATCATTTCTTTGTATAGCAAACCCTTAAGCTGCTGGTTGGCGATATCGAGGCTGGCCATCGTTTTGGCCTTGATCAGATCGATCACAGCCTCTGCTTGTGTTAGATCGATCCGCCCGTTCAGAAAGGCTCTTCTCGTAAACTCACCGGGTTGGGCCATCCGTGCCCCTTGATCTAAGGCCAGTTCCAGAACTTTTTGCAGGATCAAGTATCCGCCGTGGCAGTGTATCTCAACGATATCCTCCCGGGTATAGGTCTTGGGTGCCTTCATCAGGACTACAAGGACTTCGTCAATTGGGTTGCCTCTCTCGGGGTCGGCGATCTCGCCGTAATGGAAATGGTGCGGGATAAACTCGGTACTCTCTCTTTTGGGCTTAAATAGTTTCCGGGCAATAGGCTCGGCCAGAGAGCCGCTCAGGCGGACGATTCCTATGCCACTCTCTCCGAAAGGAGTTGAAATGGCAGCAATCGTATCCTCTTCTGGCGACGATTTTTCTTGATTAAGTGAAAAGACTTTGTTATTCAACTGGTTAGATGGTATTTTACTCGGGTTTGGTGGGAATGATCTTAACTTTCTTCCATTCCCCGTCCCCAAGGCTCTCCGTTTTGAGGAAGGGGTCTTCTTTCAAAGTGATATGAATGATCCGACGATCATGAGCACTAAAAGGGCCTATGCTAATTCCTATTCCTCTTCTTTTCGCATTTTCTCCCAACCGCGTTGCCATTGTTTTCAAGGAATCGTCCCTTTTTTTCTTATAATCAGCAACGTCTAATATGATTCGAGCAGGCTTTTTGAGCTTTTTGTTGACCATCCGGTTAACAAGGATCTGAAGGGATTCCAGGGTGCGACCATGTTTTCCGATGAGGATCCCTCCCTCATCGCTTTTGACCTTAAGAGAAATATCCCCATCTTCTAAAAACCCTTCTACTTCGGTTTCAATCCCCATCCTTTGAAGCAGTCCCAATATCAACTGTTTTGCGATTTCAACCCACTCTTCCAAGGTCTCGCCCTCATAATTTTTTATTAAGGTAATACTGGTGTGCTATAGATAACACATTATTGACCAACCAGTACAGAACGAGCCCGGATGGAAAACTGAGAAAAAGAAAGGTGAACATGACAGGCATCAGAAGAAACATCTTGGCTTGAGCAGGATCAGCAGCGGTCGGAGTCATCTTCTGTTGAATGACCATTGTCGCCCCCATGATAAGCGGCGTGATATAGATAGGATCTTTCGCGGAAAGGTCCTGAATCCACAAAAAGAAGGGCGCATGTCTCATTTCAATCGTATTTTGCAGGGCATTATAAAGGGCAATGAAAACAGGAATTTGGATCACCATGGGCAGGCATCCGCTCATGGGATTGACCTTTCTGCGTTTATAGAGCAGCATGATCTCCTGTTGGAGCCTCGCCTTGTCGTTCTTGTAGGTCTCCCTTAACCGATTCATCTCTGGCTGGACCTTCTGCATCTCCTTCATCGATTTGAAGCTGATCTGTGTCAGGGGAAGGAAGATGATCTTGATCAGGATGCTTATGAGGATGATATCTATTCCAAAATTTTTCGTCACGGTGTGGGTGAGATTCACGAACCAGAGAAGAGGTTTGGCAACGATTGTAAACCATCCAAAATCGACCAGTTTTTCCGCTCCTACGCCGACGGCCTCTAATCGATTCTCTTTTTTGGGACCTAAGTAAACCCGATATGGAATCTTGACAGACTGCTGGGGAGGAATGACAGACGGGGCAGGGGAGATATAGGCCCTTAGAATGTTCTTCTCGCTTCCCTTGACCGATAGAGTGAGATCCTTCGTATCCGGAGGAGGTATCAGGATGGCAGAAAAATATTCGCCGCCAAAGGAGAACCATTTAATTTCCCCCTTATCAGAGAATTCAAATGGATCGATCGTCTTTTTTTGCGATCCGCAACTCGGAACACATCCAGCGGAGCCTGCTCCTCCCAGGTCTTTCTTCTCCACTTTCTGGTTCTTGAAAAAAGCATAATTCAGCCCGAAATCCTTATTTCCCTCATCGGCGAATTTAACCAGTTCAACCTTCCCTATCCATTCAAGCCCTAACTGGAGCGTTGCTTCTTTCGAAGTAGGGTTTTGAACTTCCACGTCGATGTCGATGATCTCATCTTGTGAATGAAATCGATAGCGTTTTAATACCTTTAATCCATTTTCCAAACTCTTTACAAACGTTATCTCCCCTTTCTCGTCAGGATTAGTTAGGCTAAGATTCTCCTTATCGATCTCCCAATTTCCAGCCAATGGGGATTGGGAGCTTAAGACGGTTAACCCCAGAGGCAACCCTTCTTCCTCCTTCGTATTAATAAGGTCAAGGGGTTCAGGTTTTTTCGGCTCCTCGACTTTCTTGCCCAAAAGGCCTTCGACAAATTGAGTCAATTTCATGGTTATCCATGACTCTTCAACCCTGTCCCTGTATTTTTTGAGTTTGAAGTGCTTCAGTCTTGCATCCTCGTTGGTGAGGACTGCCCAATAATTCTGAGTCTCAATGGAGATTTCTTTTTTTGCAACCTGTTTGGCCAAAGGAACGGGTCTAGCCTCTTTCGATAAGGCAGGTTTTCCTTCTTCAGCCTCCTTTTTCTGTTCTAAAGGTACAACCTGTTCTTTCTTCACCTCTTTGGCTGGTTCGGGTGGAAAGAGCTTCGATTGGACGAAGCTCCAAACGATTATTATTAGAAATGTCAGTATTATCGCAAGGATACCTTTCTTCTCCATGTCTCCCTTGCTGGATCTCCTTCCTACAGATTCTTGGTGATTTCTGGAACTGGGTCGTACCCGCCAGGATGGAACGGATGGCACTTACAGAGTCTCTTTATACAGAGCCAGCTTCCTTTCATGATTCCGAATCGTTGGATCGATAAAGAGGTGTACGAAGAACATGAAGGGTAGAAACGGCAGCAGGGCCCTAAAAGGATCGAAAAGCTCTTTTGATAAAAATGGATCAACAGCATAAGTCCTTTCTGGACCGCCTCACGAAGCATTCCTTTTCTCATAAAGCAAAAAGTCCTCTTAATTCTTCTTCTGCTTGTCTATACCGATTGATTTTACAATCTTTTTTGACCAGAACGATAAGATCGAAAGACCCTTTGATTCTATTTTTGTGGAGACGAAAAAACTCCCTCAAAAACCGCTTGACTCGATTTCGGTAGGTCGCTAATCCGACCTCCTTCTTTACCACAATGCCGAGGCGGTGAAACTGATTTTTATTATTCTGCAAAAAAAGAATGAAACTCTTGGAGGGAAGTCTCTTTCCTGATTTCATCACCCTTTTGAAATCCTGAGGGTCAGTGATTCGTTCTTTTTGAGTAAACCGGGATTGTCCTCTCACAACACACTTCAGGAATTTCGAATTTAAACAGTCAACCTCTTTCTTCCCTTCATTCTCCTTCGCTTCAAGACATTGCGGCCGGCACGAGTGCTCATCCTTTCCAAAAAACCGTGGGTCCTTTTTCGCTTGAGATTGCTTGGCTGATAGGTCCTTTTCAAGGATTTCCTCTCTTCTTTTAGATTCGCTTATTTTTTGAAATAATTAAACTTTTAAAATTAATCATATTTCTTCCCCATTGTCAAGCCTTGTCTAAATTTTATTGACAGGAGAGAGGTTTATATATTAACTTTTTTAAGTAAAATTAGTGGATTAATCCTTAGGAGCCTTTCTGTCCATGATCCCCGAAAATATCGTCGTCAACATCGAAGATGAGATGAAAAAGTCCTATATGGACTATGCCATGAGCGTCATTATCGGCCGTGCTCTTCCAGATGTGAGAGACGGTCTGAAGCCTGTCCATCGCCGCATCCTTTATGCGATGAATGAGCTCAGTAATGATTGGGATAAGCCCTACAAAAAGTCTGCGAGAATTGTCGGCGATGTGATCGGTAAGTATCATCCCCATGGCGACATGGCCGTCTATGATTCTATCGTGAGAATGGCCCAGGACTTCTCCCTTCGGTATCCCCTGATCGATGGCCAGGGAAATTTCGGCTCGATCGATGGCGACCCTCCGGCGGCCATGCGCTATACCGAGATCCGAATGGCCAAGCTTACAGCGGAGCTGCTGGCAGATATCGATAAAGACACGGTCGATTTTGTTCCTAACTATGATGATTCTCTGACAGAACCTTCGGTCCTCCCATCCAAATTTCCCAATCTGATTGTGAACGGGTCCTCGGGGATCGCTGTGGGAATGGCGACCAACATCCCACCCCATAATATGACCGAGACGATCAACGCCCTCATCACCTTGATCGACAACCCCGACACCTCCTTGGAGGAGTTGATGTTCCAAGTCCCTGGCCCGGATTTTCCGACCGGCGCATTCATCTATGGGAAAGAGGGGATCCGTCAGGCCTATGAGACTGGAAAAGGGGTGATCCAGCTTCGGGCGAGGGCGATTATCGAAAGGGATCGAAAAGGGGAGCGAGAAAGCATTGTCATCACCGAGCTTCCTTACCAGACAAATAAGGCAAAATTGATCGAGAGGATTGCAGAACTTGTCCAGGATAAAACGGTTGAAGGGATCTCCAATATCCGCGATGAATCAGACCGAGAAGGGATGAGAGTGGTTATTGAGCTGAAGCGGAATGAAGTGTCGGAGGTCATCCTAAATCAGCTCTTCAAACATACCCAGATGCAAACGTCCTTCGGGATCATCCTCCTAGCCATCCATCAGAATCAGCCAAAGCTTCTCTCTCTCAAGGAGATGCTCCAATTCTTCATTCAACATCGCCAGGAGGTCGTGACCCGAAGGTCCCTCTTCGACTTAAAAAAGGCGGAGGCCAGGGCCCACATCCTTGAAGGATTGAAAAAGGCCATTGACCAGATCGATGCGGTCATTGCTACGATTCGGGCATCAAAAACACCCAAAGAGGCCAAGGACCGCTTAATGGAACGCTTTAGCTTCTCCGATGAACAGGCCCAAGCCATTCTCGAGATGAGACTCCAACGGCTCACCAACCTCGAGCAGCGGAAGATTATTGAAGAGTATGAAGAGACCATCAAGCTGATCAATCGACTGAAGGCGATCCTTGAAAGTGAACGGTTGAAACTCAATCTGATCAAGGAAGAACTGGTTTCCATCCGGGATCGCTTTGGAGATGATCGAAGGACCGAAATCGTAGACATCGCTCCAGAGATCCGCGTCGAGGACCTCATTGCTGAAGAGGATATGGTGGTGACGATCACCCATACAGGGTACATCAAGAGAAACCCCATCAGTCTCTACCGGAGCCAGCACCGAGGAGGGAAAGGCAAGGTTGGGATCAATGTCAAAGAAGAGGATTTTGTGGAAGATCTCTTCATCGCCTCCACCCACGATTACATCCTGTTTTTCACCGATGCCGGAAAGATCCATTGGAAGAAAGTTCATGAAATCCCACAGGCGGGTCGGCTCACCCGGGGCAAGGCTATCGTTAATCTTCTCAACCTGGGCCCTCAGGAAAAGGTGACGACCATCCTTTCCCTGAAGGATTTTACAAAAGATAAGTTTATCACGTTTATGACTAAGAGAGGGGTCATCAAAAAGACAACTCTGGATGCCTATAGCACCCCCCGGACAGGCGGGATCATTGCTATCAACCTCGATGAGGGTGATGAGCTCATCTCGACCAAAATAACCGATGGAAAAAACCATCTTTTTATCGGTACTAAATTGGGAAAAGCCATTCACTTCCCTGAAAGCCAGGTACGGGAGATTGGCCGGACGGCTCGAGGGATGAGAGGGATCAAAACTTCCAAAGATGACGAAGTCGTCGGAATGGAGGTGGTCGCTCCTCATACCCAGATCCTGACGGTCACTACGCACGGCTATGGGAAACGAACGAAGGCCTCTGAGTATCGAATCCAGAATAGGGGAGGCTCCGGGATCTTTACGGTAAAGAGGACTGTCAAGACGGGCAACGTGGTTAGCATTAAGACTGTTGTCGATGAGGACGAATTAATGGTCATTTCGGACAGAGGCAAAATCATCCGATTGCGGGCGACCGATATCCCTGTTCAGGGGAGAAGTACTCAAGGGGTTAGACTGATCAACCTTGAGGAGGGAGAGCGAGTGGTTGCCGTGGGGAGGTTGGCTGAAAAGGAGTGACTGGCTAATGAGGCATGTTTCAAGTGAGATCAAAAAAATACTTGCAATTTTTTTTTAATGGGTTTATATTAACTCCATCCTCTGATATTTACCCCTCTTTGAACTTAATTTCAGTCGCATTCAGTTATCCACATGTTGTGGAAACATTGTGAAAAGAGATTTGTAATTACTTAAAATGATAGAATTATTCTTTTTGGGCCAACTTTGCCTATCCAGTAAAGTGTTTCCCCCTTCTGTCTTAACACACCAAGGCCAAATTAATGGAAAATATCTGGTCTAAGGTGATCGACTCTTTAAAGGAGAGGGTCGGTCAACAGAACTTTGACATCTGGATAAAACCCATCCATTTTGTCTCCTTTGAGGAAGAGAGTGTGAAACTCGATGTTCCAAATCGCTTTTTCAAGGATTGGATTAACGAGCGCTACACTTCTCAAATCAAAGAGGTGTTCTCCCAGATCACTGGGAAGCCTTGCCAGATTCTCTTCCAAATCAAGAATGAAAAGAGCTACGAAAAACAGTTGCTCGCTGTACTTTCCCCAAAGAAAGATTCCGAGACAATGCCCTCTTTGGGAACGATTTTTAATCCAAAGTATACGTTCGATAACTTTGTCGTGGGAGCAAGCAATCAGTTTGCCCACGCTGCTTGTTTGGCCGTCGCCAATATGCCGGCAAAAAATTACAATCCCCTTTTTATCTACGGAGGCGTGGGGCTGGGAAAAACCCATCTTCTCCATGCCGTTGGAAACCATCTCATCCGTCACCGCATTTTTCCCGATATGAAAAAAATCTGCTATCTTTCTGCAGAGGAGTTTACGAACGAACTGATCAATTCCCTCCGTTATGAAAAGATGGAAGAGTTTCGAAACAAATTTAGAAGAATGGATATTCTGTTAATCGACGACATCCAGTTCATTGCGGGGAAAGAAAGGACGGAGGCCGAATTTTTCCATACCTTTAATTCCCTTCATGAAGCCAGGAAGCAGATTGTTGTCACGAGCGATAAGTTTCCCAAGGATATTCCAAATTTTGAAGAAAGACTTCGCTCTCGCTTTGAATGGGGACTGATCGCGGATATTCAACCTCCGGATATCGAAACCAAAGTCGCCATCCTGAAAAAGAAGGCTGAAAGCGAAAAAATTCCTCTTCCCAATGAGGTTGCTTTTTTTTTGGCGTCCCAGATCGATTCAAATATACGGGTCCTGGAAGGTTGCCTGATTCGCATCGGAGCCTTCGCATCCTTGACCCGAACGACGGTCAATATTGAGGTCGCCAAAGAAGTCTTAAAAAACATCATTAAACCCAAAGAAGATTCGATCTCGATCGATGCCATTCAGAAAGTCGTATCGAACTCCTTCAATATCAAAATCACGGATATCAGAATGAAACGGAAATACAAAACCTACGTCCTTCCTCGACAGATTGCCATGTATCTCTCGCGAAAATTAACCGATGCCTCCTTGCTTGAGATCGGCGAGAAATTTGGGGGAAAAGACCATTCCACCGTCCTTCATTCGATCAAGAAAGTAGAAGAGAAAATGAGCCAGGAGCCTTCTTTTAAAGAAAAGGTGGAGATCTTAAAGAGTAGAATTAAGTCCTAAAGAGGGTTGAATTCTTGTGCAGGGTTGAAGAAAAAATGAAAGGAGGAACAAGAAAGAGAACGACACGGAAGGATATCCCCTTCTCTCCAAGATAAATTTGAACAATAAAGTCTTCATTCTTTTCAGTGATTAGACCCTTTTTCTTCATTTCCACACTTATCTATGATGTCGGCGGAATAGTTCTTTAAGATTATTTAGGAGGATTCGTATATGAATTTTGACATTGATAAAAAGGAATTTTTAAGAGGTTTGGTCTTTGTTCAGAACATCGCAGGTCGAAAAACAACCCTTCCCATCCTATCGCACGTCCTCATGGAAGCGAGTCAGGATTCTCTTTACCTGACAGGAACCGATCTTGAAACTGGGATTCGAGAAGGACTCGCTGCCAATGTCCAACAAGAGGGGAAAGCCTCTGTTTCTGCAAAGAAGTTGTATGAGATTGTCAGAGAACTTCCCGAGGAAATGATCCATCTGGAAAAAAAAGAGAATCATTGGATTACGCTCAAGTGTGCAAAATCAACCTTCAATCTTGCGGGGTTAGATCCCGATGAATTTCCCTCACTTCCCATCTATCGGGAAGAGCACTTCTCGAAGGTTCCAAGAGCGGTCGTCATGGAGATGATTGGAAGAACGGTCTTCGCGGCATCCAACGAGGAATCCCGCTACCACCTGAATGGAATCTTCTTTTTGCAGACGAAGCAGGGAGGGAAAGAGATCTTGAGAATGGTTGCTACCGACGGCCACCGTCTCTCCTTGATTCATCGTGAGGGCTATCGGATCCGTGGAATTGAAAAAGGTATTATCCTCCCCAAAAAAGGTGTTTTGGAGATTAAAAAATTTCTGGGAGATAAGGGAGGAGAAGACCCGATGGAGATCTACTTTGATGGAACCCACGGGTTTTTGAGACTGGGGAAATCCCTCATGATTTTGAGGTTGATCGATGGTGAATTCCCCGAATATGAACAAGTCATTCCGAAAGAGAATGATAAAAAAATAAAAATGGAGAGAGAAAAAATTTGCGCTTGTATGAGAAGAATTTCAACCATGGCGAGTGAAAGGGTCGAAGGCATCAAACTCTCCTTCAGAAAGAATACGATGGAGGGGTCCTCATTTAATCAGGATTTTGGAGATGCAAGGGAGGAGGTGGAGGTCGCTTATGAGGGTCCTCCTCTGGAGATTGGGTTTAATGCAAGATATCTGATCGAGGTTCTCAATGTCGTTGATACGAATGAGGTTTGGATGGAACTGAAGGATGAAGGAAGTCCGGTTGTCCTCAAACCTCTCTCCTCAGAGGGTTCCGAGAAGACGACTCCCTTCATCGGAACGAATGATCAACTCTTCATCATCATGCCCATGAGAATTTAGAATGAAGAGTAAAGTTACGAATGAAAAAGCAGATGGCCTATTGATCCTGTCGATAAAAACAGGCGCAAATAGGAAGGAGTTTGAATGAAAGAAATAGAGGAAAAATATACGGCTGAACAGATTAAAATCTTGGATGGACTCGCCGCCGTTCGGAAGCGTCCTGCCATGTATATTGGAAATACCGGTACAGAAGGTCTTCACCATCTGGTCCATGAGTTGGTTGATAACAGCATCGATGAGGCCCTGGCAGGATATTGTAAAAAAATCGAGGTGGTCATCCATATTGACAATAGTGTGACTGTCCGTGACGATGGACGGGGCATTCCCGTCGATTTTCACGAAAAGGAGAAGCGACCTGCCGTCGAAGTGGTCATGACGAAACTCCATTCCGGGGGTAAATTTGATAATCAGACGTATAAAATTTCAGGAGGGCTTCATGGTGTGGGCCTCTCGGTTGTCAATGCCCTGTCGGAATTTGTGGAGCTTGAGATCCGAAGAGAGGATAAGGTTTATCATCAGTTGTATGAGCGAGGAGAGGCAAAGACGGAGCTTAAAGTCATTGGAAAGACGAAACATACGGGGACTCAAATCCGCTTCAAGCCTGATAGTGAAATCTTTGAAACGACCACCTTCAGCTTCGAACTGCTCTCCCAGCGCCTGCGAGAATTGGCTTTTCTGAACAAAGGGCTTTCGATCAGCATCGAGGATGAACGCACGGAGAAGCGTCACGACTTCTTTTATAAGGGCGGGATCATCTCATTTATCGAATACCTGAATAAGAACAAGAACTGTCTCCATTCGAAACCCATCTATATTCAGGGTCAAAAGAATGGTCTCGAGGTCGAGATCGCCTTCCAGTACAACGACGCGTACAGCGAAATTCTTTTCTCCTTTGCCAATAATATCAATACCCATGAGGGGGGAACCCACCTCGTCGGGTTTAAGACCGCGCTCACACGAACGATCAATCAATATGCAACCAACGCCAACTTACTCAAAGGGGTCAAGGAGAACTTTACGGGGGAAGACATCCGGGAAGGTCTCGTTGCCGTGATCAGTGTCAAGATCAGAGACCCACAATTCGAAGGTCAGACAAAGACGAAATTGGGGAATAGCGAGGTCAAAGGGTTGGTTGAGGCTTTGGTGAACGAGAAACTGGGGACCTGCTTTGAAGAAAATCCGACGGTGGCCAGAAAGATTATCTCCAAGGTCATCGATGCGGCGAGAGCGCGGGATGCGGCTCGAAAGGCAAGGGAACTGAGCCGGCGGAAAGGGGCTTTAGAGGGGGACTCGCTTCCCGGGAAACTGGCTGATTGCCAGGAGAGAGACCCTGCGCTGAGTGAGATTTTCATTGTCGAGGGAGACTCTGCAGGCGGGTCAGCCAAACAGGGTCGGGACCGCTCGAACCAAGCCATCCTGCCGATCAAAGGAAAGATCCTTAATGTCGAGAGGGCTCGCTTTGATAAGATGCTGGCCAATGAAGAGATCCGGATTCTCATCTCTGCATTGGGTGCAGGCATCGGGGAAGACGACTACAATATCCAGAAGCTTCGCTATCACCGCATTATTATCATGACAGATGCCGATGTGGACGGCTCCCATATCCGGACGCTGCTCCTGACCTTCTTCTACCGTCATATGCCAGAGGTGATTGAAAGAGGGCATCTCTATATCGCTCAACCGCCTCTTTTTAAGGTGGTGGATGGAAAACAGGAGACCTATATTAAGAATGAAGGGGCCCACAACCAGTATTTGATCGAAAGAGCGATTGCAAAGAGCGAGGTGACCATTCAACGATCGGCGAAGAAATTGACAGACCGGAGACTCTCAAATGTCTTGGAGAAGATCTCTCGTTACCATGATTTTGTGCAACGCCTCCAGAATAAAGGGTATTCTCGATCGATGCTCAGGATCCTTCTCGAACAGGGCATTCGAAATAAGTCTACCTTTGAAGAAAAGGGGAGTATCGCCGATCTTCAGAAACGATTGAGAAAGGGTGGATTTGAGGTCTTCGACACGTACTGGGACGAGGAGCATAACCTCTTTGGGTTTGAGGTTCAAGAATCGAATGAGAGGCGGAGCAAGGTTCACTGGGACTTGGTCGCTTCGGTAGAATATCGGCAATTGATTCAAGCCTACGGGGAGATTCAGGAGATGGCTCCCCCTCCCTATGTGCTGGCAGAGAAGGGAAGGGAAGGGACCATCGATTCCGAAGAAAAATTACTCCATTCCTTCTACCAGATCGGCAAGGAAGGACTGAATATCCAGCGGTATAAAGGGTTGGGTGAGATGAACCCCGGGCAGCTCTGGGAGACCACCATGAACCCCGAAACCCGGACCCTCCTGAAGGTAAAGGTGGAGGACGCCGTCGAGGCCGACGAAACCTTCAGCATTTTAATGGGTGACGAAGTGGAGCAGAGGCGCCGGTTTATCGAGGAGAATGCTCTCTATGTCCAGAACCTCGACATCTAGGAGACCTTCGTGGAATGCTGATCGTTGGATTGACGGGGGGGGTGGCGAGCGGGAAATCAACCATCTCTAATATTTTGAGAGAAGAGGGGGCTTACCTCATTGATGCAGACCAGATTGCCAGAGATCTGGTTCGACCCGATACACCCACATGGCACGAGTTGATTAAAACCTTTGGAGAGGAAATTCTTCAACGGGATGGATCCATCCACCGAAAAAAATTGGCTACCCTTGTCTTCTCCAGTTCTGAAAAGAGGAGTCTCTTAAATCGAATTCTCCATCCCCGGATCAAAGAAGAGACGCAACGGCGATTGAAAGAGATCGGGCAGAAGGATCCTGAGGCCGTGGTCGTGATTGACGCAGCCCTTCTGGTCGAAACGGGAGACTATCGGTGGATGGATCGGGTGATCGTCGTCTACTCCACGAAGGCCCAGCAGATTGAGCGGTTGAGAGAAAGGGATCGAGCGAGCGAAGAGGAGGCCCAGCGAATCGTTTCGGCTCAGATGCCCACGGAAGAGAAGTTGAACGTGGCAGATTTTGTGATTCGGAATGAAGGGTCCCTCCAAGAAACCCGGCAGAAGACGCAAGAGGTCTTTCGGGAGTTGAAGCGATTGGCCCTTCAGAAAATGGAATGAACCCTGCAAGGCAGGACCATGCGCATCGTGACAAAGGAGGAAAAAAGAGAGGATTATGAATATTAAAGATTTAAAAAAGAAGAAGGTCAACGAACTCTATCGGATTGCAAAGGAGCTGAATATCGAAGGGGCCAGTGGAATGAGGAAGCAAGAATTGATCTTTGCCATCCTCCAGGCCCAAACCGAAAAGAATGGCCTGATCTTCGGCGAGGGCGTTCTCGAAATCCTGCCCGACGGATTCGGTTTTCTGAGGGCGCCTGATTACAATTATCTCCCGGGCCCGGATGATATCTACATCTCCCCCTCTCAGATCCGACGATTCAATCTTCGAACAGGCGACACCGTCTCTGGCCAAATCCGACCGCCCAAAGATACGGAGAGATACTTTGCGATGTTGAAGGTTGAGCTAGTCAATTATGAAGATCCGGAGGTGGCCCGGGATAAGATCCTCTTCGATAACTTGACCCCTCTTTACCCTCAAGAGAGGTTCCGTCTCGAAGTCGAAAATGACTCAAAGAACTATTCGTCTCGGGTGATGGATCTTCTCACCCCCATCGGGAAAGGTCAACGGGGCCTGATCGTGGCAGCACCGAGAACGGGGAAGACGATGCTCCTGCAGAACATTGCGCATAGCATCGTTGCCAACCATAAGGAGGTCATCCTCATTGTCCTCCTCATCGATGAGCGCCCCGAGGAGGTGACGGATATGGAGCGATCCGTCGATGGAGAGGTGATCAGTTCTACCTTTGATGAGCCGGCCCAGCGCCA
>DATIGG010000024.1:0-8760 GCA_035454825.1 Thermodesulfobacteriota bacterium
TTGATGAGGCGACCTCTCATGTGGATCCAGAAACGGAATGGCTGATTCGGGAGGGCCTGGAAAGGTTGCTTCGAGGAAGGACAGCCCTTGTCATTGCCCATCGCCTTTCCACGATCCAGCATGCGGACCGGATTGTTGTCCTTCACAAAGGGAGGGTTCGAGAGATAGGAACCCACGGAGAGTTGATGGCAAAAGAAGGTTTTTACGCAAAGCTTTATCAACTTCAGAACGGCAGTTAAGGAGATCAATGCAAACTGCGAAATGAACAGTGCAAGATTACCATTATACCTCTTTACCCCATTGCTAATTGCTCATTTTTCAATGTTAACTTTGCACTGATGGGCTCGAAGGGGTTGATTTGACATCGGAAAGGGGCTATCCTAAATAACTGGGTGAATTTCATGGAAGAAAAAGACGAAAAGCCTCCCGAAAATATAGCAGGAGAAGTAAAGACAAAGGAAGTGGATCTCAATTCCCTCTTTCCTGGGAAGGGCTACGACCTCAATCGCCTTTTTCCAGATGAAGGGACCCGAAAGCTTCTATACCAGGTAAAACGGAATAAAAGAGATATTGAACGGTTCATAAAGAATCTCCATCTTGAGGAGGAATAAATGAAATGCTCCCATTGTGGTGAAATGATTTCTTCGATCTCCTGTCAGAACTGTGGAGGAGAGATTCCGGAGAAGAGTAATTTCTGCTGCTGGTGTGGGAACCCTGCAAAGAAGGAAGAACCAGTCGATTTTTCTGAGCGGGTTCCGTGCAGTGACGGGACCTGCATCGGTGTCATCAATGAAAAGGGGGTCTGCAATATCTGCGGAAAATCCTATGCTTCCTGAAAATCTCCCCTAATCCCTCTTCTTCAAGGAGGGGATTTTCTTCCTCTCGGAAGGAAAGGAGGGGTTTCATTTCGAGAAAAGACAGGTAGATCACAGGGATGACTACATTGACAGTCTCAAGGCTAATGATTATGTTATGGAGGAAAGATGTCAGAGAGTAGAGGAGGATTTCTATGATTTTTCTGCCGCGAGGTGGCGCTGATAAAGAAGAGAAAGGGCGAGATGACAAAATCTCTGTTCCAAACGAGATTTCTATTCTGCCCCTGAGAGGGACAGTCCTTTTCCCTGATCTGATTTTACCTATTATGGTGGGTCGAAAGAGGTCTGTCCGATTGATTGATGAGGCGATGGATTCGGATCGGATCATCGGGGTTCTCACACAAAAGCGGTCTGAAGTTGAAGATCCCAAGGAGAGCGACCTTTATACGGTGGGGGTGGCGGCGCTCATCCTGAGGATGATCCGCGAACTGGATGGAAGTCAGCGAGTCATTGTCCAGGGAGTTTCACGGATTAAAATCAAGGAATATATCCAGAAGGATCCTTATTACAAGGCGAAGATTGATAACGTTGACGAAGCGGTTCTTCAGGGAGTCGAGATTGAAGCGCTGATGATGAATCTCAAAAACCTGTTCCAGAGGGCGGTGGAATTGGCTCCTTATCTTACTGCTGAGCTCGGAACGATGGTTAATAATATCAAATCGCCCAATATTCTCGCTGACCTCATTGCTTCAAACCTGAACATATCAACCGCTGAGAAGCAGGGGATACTCGAAACGTATGATGTTCAGGAGCGGTTGACCAAGGTTCATCTCTATCTCAATAAAGAAGTCCAGGTTTTGGAACTGGGGAACAAGATCCAGTCCCAGGTCAAGGAAGATATCGACCGAACTCAGAGGGAATACTACCTACGAGAGCAGTTAAAGGCGATCAAGAAGGAATTGGGAGAGCTGGATGATCATTCAGCGGAGATCAAGGAACTTAAGGAGAGGATTAAGAAGGCCAAGATGCCTCCAGATGCCTTATCCGCCGCTGAAAAAGAATTAGACCGGCTGGCGAAGATTCCTCCTGCATCCGCTGAATATACCGTTGCAAGGACTTATTTGGATTGGCTGGTGGAGCTTCCCTGGTCAGAAACCACGGGGGATAATCTGGATATCCACAATGCCCAAAAGACTTTGGACGAGGACCATTACGACTTGGAAAAGGTGAAGAAAAGGATCCTGGAATACTTGGCAGTCCGGAAATTGAAGGCAGACATGAAGGGTCCGATCCTCTGTTTTGTCGGGCCCCCAGGAGTTGGAAAGACCTCTCTTGGAAAGTCAATTGCCCGGACCATGGGGCGTAAATTCATCCGAATCTCCCTGGGAGGGGTACGGGATGAAGCAGAAATTCGCGGCCACCGGAGGACCTATGTAGGCGCGCTTCCTGGCCGCATCATTCAGGGAATCAAGAAGGCAGGATCGAATAACCCTGTCTTCATGTTGGACGAGGTGGATAAGATCGGAATGGACTTTCGCGGTGATCCTTCTTCTGCGCTTCTGGAAGTGTTGGATCCGGAGCAGAACTACTCTTTCTCGGACCACTATATCGATGTTCCTTTCGATCTTTCAAAAGTGATGTTTATCACCACGGCGAATATCCTCGACACCATTCCACCAGCCCTGAGAGACCGGATGGAAGTCCTTGAACTCCCTGGTTACAGCGAGGACCAGAAGATGATGATCGCAAAGGAGTTTTTGATTCGAAAACAGATCGAGGAGCATGGATTGACCTCTGAGTTCATCGAATTTCACGATTCAGCCATTCAAGCAATCATCAGCTCCTATACCCGAGAGGCAGGGGTCAGAAATCTGGAGAGAGAGATTGCTGCAATTTGTAGGGGGGTGGCCAAGGACGTGGCAGGAGGATCCAGTGAAAAGATCATTGTGACCTCCGATAACTTAGGCAAGTTCTTAGGACCTGTCAAGTTCTTCCCTGAGGTTGCCGATAGGACCTCTGAGCCTGGGGTTGCAACAGGGCTTGCCTGGACCCCGACGGGAGGGGACATTATCTTTGTTGAAGCGACCAGGATGCGGGGCGAGAAAGGACTCACCCTGACAGGACAATTAGGGGATGTGATGAAGGAGTCTGCACAAGCGGCCTTAGCCTATGTCCGGTCAAAGGCCAAAGATCTCGGGATTGAGGAGGACTTTTTTGCTAAGAACGATATTCACATCCATGTGCCGGCAGGTGCAATCCCGAAAGATGGGCCCTCTGCCGGGATTACCATGTTCATTGCCTTGACCTCCCTTTTAACCAATAAGGCGGTCCGAAGCGATATTGCGATGACCGGAGAGATCACCCTCAGGGGGCTTGTTCTTCCAGTCGGGGGGATTAAGGAGAAGGTTTTGGCTGGGATGAGGGCAGGGATCAGAACGATCATCCTTCCAAAAAAGAATGAGAAAGACCTGGAGGAGATCCCAGAACATATCCGGAAGGAGATGAATTTTCAGTTCATCCAGAGGATGGACGAAGCCATCCAGTTGGCACTAAGGAAATAATCTGATAAGAATAACCAAATTTCAAGCACCCATCATCAAACAATATCGAAGTTCCAATGACCGAATTTCATCTATGCTCATGAGTCTTATCCAGTTTGTCATTCCGGGCTCGACCCGGAATCCAGTGTTTTTAGGTCATTACGAACCGACTGGACCCCGGTTTTCACCGGGGTGACGGCTTAGATACAATTTTCTTTTGGCCCATTGGATATTTGGGTCATTGAAATTTATTTGATACTTGTGATCCGGTTATTGGAATTTTTCTTATTTCCTCATGGATTATCCAAAACTCCGGCCAGTCAATGCTTTTCCGGTACAGATGTCAGGTCAATCCCTGATCTGTCTTCAGGATTCCCAGAACATCAGCAAGAAGGCGCTCTTTTTGCCCCCTCAAACTTACTATATTGTTACCCTCTTTGATGGCCAACACTCTCTCCTGGATATTCAGGCGGAATATATGAGGCGGTTTGGTGATCTTCTCTTTACTGAGAAATTGCAGGAGATCATTGATCAGCTCGACCAGAACTTCTTTCTTGAAAGCGAGCGGTTTCAGAAAGTCCTGAGACAGATCGAAGATCAATATAAGAAGGCACCGGTCAGAGAGGCTGCTTTTGCCGGGAAGAGTTATAAGGCCGATCCAGAAGAATTAAGAAATCAATTGGGTGGATATTTTAAGGGACCAAATGGTCCAGGTCCTCTCGGAGAAAGAATGGCCACCCATCGATTGAAAGGGGTCGTTGCCCCCCACATCGATTTCGAACGGGGCGGATCCTGCTATGCCTTTGCGCACAGGGAGATTTGGGAGAAAAATGCTGCCCGCTGCTTTATCATCTTTGGGATAGCCCATACAGAGATGACCCATCCCTTTTCCATTACCCGAAAAGATTTTGAAACCCCCTTAGGAAAATTGGAGACCGATTGGGAACTGGTCGATGCCATTCAATCTTACTGCCCCTATGATCTCTTCCGCGATGAGGGTGTCCATCGAAGCGAACACTCTGTGGAGTTTCAATGTCTGTTCCTCCGGTTCCTCTATCCGGAGCCTGCTCCATTAAGGATTGTTCCCATCCTGTGTGGTTCGTTCCATGAGATCCTTGAGCAGGGTGTTTCTCCCATGGAACTTAAACCCTTCCGCCAGTTTATAGAAGCCCTTGGCGAGTCTCTTTCGAAAAAAGCGGAGAGCGTCTGTTATATTGCCAGTGCCGATCTGTCCCACATGGGCCTTCAATTCGGGGATCGGGAAGGAATGAGGGACTATGATTTAAGGGTCCTGGAAGAAGCAGATCGGGAGATGCTCGGGCATCTGGGGAAGATGGATGGAGAGGGGTTCTACTCATCCATCTTGAGAGAGAGGGACCAGAGAAAAATCTGCGGACTTCCCGCCATCTATACGCTGCTCAAAGTCCTTAAGGCCAAGGAAGGGAAGCTCCTCAATTACGGGCAGGCTTTCACTCCGGAGACGCAGTCCGTCGTCTCCTTTGCCAGCCTCGGTTTCTATGAATAGTAATAAGTTCGGAGTTGGGAGTTCGGAGCAAGAACGAAAAAACAAAAACATTCCGGCTTCCTATGAATTGCTCCGAACTCCGAACTGAATACTCCGAGGTATATACAATGCAAGTCAGGAAGGTTTTTGCTTGATTCTATCGAGGGTAGGGTAGATTTCTGACAGTTTTTTCTCCACATCCTGGGGAAGATCAACCTGAAGATTGAGGATCTTTTCTCTGAGCAATGCTAAGGTCCCTAATTTTTCGCTTACCTCCCGGGGAGTGACCCGGCTCAACCGCTTCGACACTTCTTTCACCTCCTCATTGAGGAATTCCACCAACTTCAGAATTTCAGCAATCCTTTTGTACGCCATTTTTGTCTTCTCCTGGTGAATTCTGGACTATCCCGCTTGATTTGAAACGAGGTACGAGGAACAAATACACCAAAGCGCGATAAAAATCAAGTCAATCGAATTTATGAGATAGATGTATGAGATCCCGAAATGGTTTTGAAAGGTTCTGAATAAGGGTGAGGTGGTTCAATATGATTTTATGGTGTGCGGTGCTCGGTCGAAGAAGGAAAAGCCATCAGCTTTTCATAATTTGACTTCACGTGCTCGTACATTTTTGCATTTTCAATGGCGAGGCCGCTCTGAGCTGCAATGGCTGACAGGAAGTCGATATCATCCTGACTGAAGCGGCAGGGGACAGAGGTGTAGAGGCGAAGGACGCCCCTGGACGCTCCTCTCAAAACGATGGGAACAGAAACGATGGAAGCGATCCCCTCCTGTTTTGCCTCCTCTGGATACTGGACCCTCGGGTCGGTAGTGGCATCCTCAATGATGACTGGTGTGCCTTTGAGCGTGTCAGAGATCGATCTGTCTGCGGAAATGGGGCCCTTTCCAATGTATTGATCGCTCAATCCATAGAAGGATTTAACTTCCAGTCTCTCGCCCTTTTCATCTAAGAGCATCAAGATACACCCCTTTGACCCTGTCATCTCACAGGTATTTTTTACAATCCGGTGGAGAACGGTCCTTAAATCGATCGAGGAACTGATCGCCTGGGTGATTTGAATAAAGGCTGAAAAATAAGGATATTCGTTGGTTTTCATCTTCTCTTACCTCCTTGAGAAACAACGCAAACAGAATGAATCACTTTGCTTTGCCTACCCCGACCTTCTTCTCATCCCTCTTTGGATCATCTCCTTGAACGCGACAGGGCGGCGCAACTCTTCCGCTGAATCGACGTAGAGTGATAAGAGAATTAAACCCATTAAAGGACCAACCCAGATCGCGCCGGCAAAGAAAAAGGTCAACACCGTTGCAAACAATCCCTTGAGAAGGATACCGTATTTGAGAATGACGAACCAGGTTGCCACGAAACAGAAGATCGTCCAAGCAAGCGTTGAGTAATAGATGATGGGTGAAAACCAGCTCTTGGTGAAAGGTTTTGTTCCCATGTCTCCTCCTTTCATCCCCCTTTAGGGGATATCGGTCAGTCGTACGATTTTGCGATGGGACCTCGAATGGCGAGAAGATTCTCCTCTGCCAGACCGATCAGTCTCCGGGCATAGGTATAATTATGGACCCCCTTGCTTTTGTCTTCTTCGATTCCCCTTAGAAGTTTGTTCACCTCCGTGACCAGGGACTCAACCTTCTTCTTCTCTGGCCCGGAGCCCGGCATTCTCTCCCTCTGGATAGCCTCCAGGGAGAGTTTCAGTTTCTTTATCCGGTCAGAGATCTCCTGTTGCCATTCGTCCGTCATCTTCCCGTAGGCAGCATCATGGCACTGAACGCAGGTTTTCTTAACCTCTTCAAGAGCGTGGCCGCGAGAGATCGTGGTGTGACACTCCGCACACTTTACTCCTGCCATCACGTCCGGTTGGTCCTCCTTCTCACCCAGCGCTTCTCCCCGGATGAATTTCATCTGATTCTCATGACAGTCCGTACATTTCGATTTTGGCTGGTGGTGGCAGCCCAGACACTCCATCCTCGTTTTGTGAATCTTTCCATGTTCCTCTCCTGTCGCGTGGCAGACATTGCAGTTCAGGATTCGGGCGATATGTTTCTGGTGGGGAAAGGGAAGGTCGTAAATTCTGATCTTCGCCCGTTCAAATCCCTTATGACACTTGCTGCATTCGGAGTGAGAGACCTCGGTCGTCTTTGGCAGGGGGATGGCCCCTTTGGGATGACATTTCGAGCAGGAGGTTTTTTCTCGGGCGTGGCATTCGAAACAGGCCTCTTTAGGAGGCCGAAAGGTCGGTGGATCATGAGGATCGTGGTAGATATTGTAGTGGCAGGAGGTACATGAGTTCTTAAGTTGTTCAACATGGAAACGGTGAGGTATCGAAATATTGTAAGGATTAATTTTTGGAGAGGCCATCTCCATTTCAAAAACACGCTGATGGCAGCGGATACAGTTTGGATTGATCTGGTCAAACTTGGCAGAGAAACCGGCATGTTCTCCATCGCTCCGAAGGGGGAAGATGTTGATGCTTGGCATCATGGCATGGCCTGTTGCGTGACATTCCGAACAGTTGATCTTGGGATGCAGATTCGATTGCTCCCAGAACGAGGATTCTCTCTGTTGATGATGGCAGGTGATGCAGAATTCCTTCTTCGTGGTCGTATAGGTCGGTAAGGTGACTGCGGCATTGAGGCCTACGACCGTCAGAACGCCCCCGAGGGCCCAGGCCCAGAAAGGAAGATGAGGCAAATGAGGCAGTTTGAGATTCAACCGATTCCTCCGTTACTCACTGGTTGCAATTCCGACCTCTTACACCTTCTCTATCCTGATCACCGTATCCATCCATCCTTGCCCCCCTCCTGAAGGATCTTCCAGGAGAGGAATGATAGGATTTGGATGAACCCCCGTTCCATGCTTTCCCCACCAGAGAAGACGGGTCTCCGGATCGTGGCTTTGAAACGGTTTGCCCTGCGGGATTCGCCCATAGTTCCAACGTCCTACGCTGTCGGATAAGGCGACCACCCGGGGATGGATGCCTTGGGTGATCGAAATGGGTGTCACCAGGGAACCCAGGGCAGAGGTGATCCTGACGCGATCGCCAGCGATGAGGTTCATTCTACGAGCGCTTTCCGCGTTGATCCAGAGTGGATTCCTGTGGACGATCTCGGTGAGCCACTTGCAATTGGCCGTCTGCGAGTAAGAGTGGACATTCCACTGAAATGTGATGAGATGAAATTGCCCTTCCCCAAGCTGCCCGTGATGAGAAATGGGAGAGTAGGTGGGGAGGGAGGGCTCGAACTCGAATCTCCCGGAAGGAGTCTTCAATTTTTTTCGCCTGTAGGAACCATTGGGTGTTTCTGCCTCCCGGTCGATCCAGATCCCTTTCTCCATCAGGAAATCGATTCCACCCGCATCGACCAGCCTGGGAATCTTGTTGATCATCGCCTCGATGTAATGCTCTGCTTTCCCGAATCGGAAGTAACCTTCCATCCCGCCCCCGACCCGATTTGCCAGCTCGATGAGGATATCCACGAAAGAGATCGACTTTCCTAAGGGTTTAACGATGGGTTGTCTCAAGGCGACAAAGGGGATCCTCTCCATGGGGGGAGGGGAGAGGAGGTCCCACCGTTCGAGGTAGGTTGCCTCCGGCAGGACAAGGTCTGCATAGGTGTTGCTTTCATGCAGAAAAGGATCGATTGAGACATGAAACGGTATTTTGCTTTCGTCAAGGAGGACCTGTGAGATGAGCTTTGAGTCGGGTCCCCTATAAACGGGGTTATCCATGTGAGTCATCAGGACCCCTAAATGCTGGGTTCCCCGATGGACGCGAAGAAAGGCGCTCTGGGATTCCGGGTTCGTATGCTGTGGCCTTGGAGGTTTCGGATCAGGGGTATCCAGAAGATAACCCTGGGGGAAGAAGAATCCCCCCCG
>DATIGG010000025.1:0-2257 GCA_035454825.1 Thermodesulfobacteriota bacterium
CTGCTCGCCCTCAGGGGTAGGAAATTTTCTTGTCCGTTCAAAAACCATGGAAGAAGAAATGACATTAATCTTTTTTAGCTTTCGATGTTGCAAGGCCCATACGGCTGCGTCAAAAGTGGTGGAGGTGATCTTCTCGTTCTCGGAAAGCAGGTCATAGGCCAATTCGTGAAAAAGAGAGATCCCACCGACAATGGCTGCGATCGCCGCTATTTGATCACACTGGGATACGAGTTCTTTCATCAGATTCAGGTCTTTGGCATCCCCTTCAACAAACTGATAATTCGGATGATGCTCATAACTCTTTTGAACCCTACCATACTTTGAGTAATTATCTAATCCGGTTACCTCGTAACCGTTATCTAAAAGTTCATGGACCAGATACCCACCAATAAAGCCCGCAGATCCTGTGACAAGTATCTTCATTTAAATTTCACGTCCTCTCCCGGTGAGATTCCAGATATCAACCAATGTCTTCTCCGAAGAATCGACGCAGAGGCTCCGATACACTGAGTGCGGCGCACCTATAATGATGATCTCTGACCTTTCGATAACCTCCTCGAACCGGTGAAGAGACGGATCCTTGACAAAAGGATCTGCACAAAGGACCTCTCTTGCTTCCATCTCGAGTATCTTCCTCAATTTGTACGAGAGGGAATCCCTCGCATCGTCGATATCTGCCTTAAAGGCCATCCCGAGTATACCGACTACTTTCTCTTTGAGCGGATATTTATTTTTTAAACATTGGACAATAAAGTTGGGTAACCCCTCATTCACCAACATGGCCGAGTGACCGAGGAAAAAGCTGTTATTGCTAAAGGCGGCCAATTGCATCGTATCTTTCAGGAGGCAGGGGCCGGCAGTAAATCCCGCATACGGAAAATCCTTTGTCCTCGGATAGTGATGCGTCATGGCCCTATAGATGTTATCAAAATTAACCCCTCCCTGAAGGGCAATCTGATAAAACTGGTTAGCAATTGCAAACCGGATATATCTCCAGGCGTTCGTGAAAAGTTTTGTCAATTCTGCCTCTAAGATGTTTAAAGGAATGATCTCTTGGGTGATGGATAAGAATAGTTCCTTTAATTCCTCTAAGGAGGTCTCGTCGAAGGAAGAGATGATTTGGGGTAATGTCGTCAGTTCCTCCATCGCATTCCCTTCTGCTATCCGTTCGGGACAAAAAGATAATTTGGGCCTCTTTCCTTTCGTTTCAAGGTATTCTTTCACCTTGTGAGTGGTTCCTGGAAAAACCGTACTTCTCAGGATGATGTGCTGTTCCTCGCCGAGAAAATCCAATATCTCGTGAAAGAACCTCTTAAAAGCCGTGAATTGGGGATTCAGATGTTCATCGACCGGTGTTCCAATACAAACGATGACGAAATGACTTTCGGCGATGGCTTTCTTGTCAGAGGATAGAAATAGTTTATTATTTAAAACTTCCTGAAGGATCTTTTCAGCTCCTTGCTCCATGAATGGCATCTTCCCCTGTGAAACGACATCCATCGCTCTCTGATTGAGGTCATAGAGAACGACTCTCTTTCCCGATTTTGTGAATAAAAGACCTAAAGGAAGACCGACATGGCCTAATCCGCCAACAATACAAATCTCATACAGAGGATTTCTCACTCTTTGAACTCCCAGGGAAAAAATACATCCGACTGCAGGCGCTCCTTAAGAACAATTGACAAGGCCGCAAATCATTTGATAGAAATCTTCGTATTTAAATTCACCGTTCCCTCCCACTGACGGATCTTTTCCTCAATCTCGAAGGATTTCACATTCTCTTGCCAATCATAAAATCTTGTCCCATCAGAATTAGCAACGGCAGCCCCTATATAGTAAGTCCCTTCCGGAATGGGAAGCGGCTGCGAAAACTTCACTTCCAACTTTTCGCCGCTCTTGAAATATCCTAAGTCGACCTTCTTCCACCGACTATTCGTTCCGTAAATATCCACCAGGTGATCTACCTCATATTTTTGGATGTAAAACCCCACGATCGGATCTTCCACATCACGATGGAATTCGATTTTCAGACTGAGGGACAGTATTTCTCCAGAATTAAAGAGAAGCGTCTCTTCCTCTTTTTCATTTCTTAATGCGATATCAACAATCTCAGCATCGAATGTTCCATGCCGCTCGTACATGGGTTTCTGAGTGACGATCTCCTTCTGCTCCAGTTTTCCTTCTTCCCCCTTTTCCTCCCCTTTTTCTTCCCCATCTTCTGGCAGATGGATTCCACTCACCCCCTTGTCAACTGTTT
>DATIGG010000026.1:0-4438 GCA_035454825.1 Thermodesulfobacteriota bacterium
CATAAATTCAGAAAAAAAGTAATAGACGACAAAAACGATCAGTGCGGAGACAACAACCGTCGAAGCAAATTTTTTTGGGGTCCGATCCGATTCTTTGCCCAATAAGATTGACAGGACCATCAGGGCAATGGCGCTCGTAATACCAAACCCAATGAACGGGATCAAAATCAGCCAAAGCACGGTTCCGATCACACCCACAATAAGTTTTCCTCTATTGTGAATTGCAAATAGATCTTTCACGCTCTCGGGGTTTGGTTTCATGACCGATTTGATGAAAAGAATGATGGACAAGACGATCATTCCAATGAGAATGGTCCTTGGGAAGATGACATCGAGCGGGGAGTGAATATATTTCAACTGCCACAAAAAAACGGAGGAAAAAATGAAAACGAGCGCAGCGGAGATCTTATCGGTGTCATATTTCCTTTTCGTCATGGCTAAGCCCGCTCCTTCTTTTGCTTTGTAAGTACACTTGAAATCACCGGCCACAAAAGCGTGAGAACTGCCAGGGCAACAATAATAGCTGAAATGGGTCGGAGGAAAAACACCTTAAGGATACTTGAGGCTTGGGACAGGATCGAAGCCTGGACCAGCCCCTCTTCAGCGATCTGACCCAGAACCAATCCAAGCACGGCAGCGCTTGTGGACATTCCAAGAAGCCTGAACCCGTATCCGATCAGCCCAAGGGCAAGCATCATCCAGACATCCGCCAGGTTATTCCGGAGGGCATAGGAGCCGATGATCGAGAGAAAAATGATCGTGGGGGCCAGGTAACGAGTGGGAACCTTGGAGACGCCCCTGTAAGTGATTACGCCGATGGATAATCCAATCACACCCATCATCAGGGTCGAGATGACCAAAGCCCACATAAAGGAATAGACGATTACACCGCTTTTCTGGAATAGTTGGGGACCCGGGTGTAAACTGTGAAGCATGAGTGCTCCGAGAATAATGGCATCCACCGGCGTCCCGGGCACACCCAGGGTGAGTGTTGGAATTAATCCCCCGCCGACGGTGGCATTGTTTGCGCTTTCTGGCGCCACAATTCCCTCCATGATTCCGGTTCCAAAGCCTGCCTTTCTCGAGTAGGTTTTTGCGTCGTTATAGGCGACGACATTGGCAATGGTCCCTCCGGCTCCTGGGAGAATTCCGATCAAGATGCCGATGAGGCTTGACCTGATCAAAGTGATCCGGGTGCTCCAGAACTCCCGAATGTAAGAAAGCCAGATTCCCTGCTTCTTTTGGATTTTCTCGATCTCGTAGATAGACGATGCGCTCTGTCCCATGAAGTTCAATGCCTCTGGGATGCAAAACAAACCGATCAGGGCGGCCACAAGCTCGATCCCCCCCTGGAGTTGGTACCACCCGAATCCAAAACGGAGCTCCCCCCCCATGTGGGTGATGCCAATACAACTCAGCAACAGGCCTATTCCTCCAGACATAAAGGTCTTGATCAGAGAACCCTCTCCCAGGCTCGAAATGACAGTCATTCCAAAAATGGCCAGCCAGAAATACTCCGGGGGACCAAACTTCAGGGCGATTTTAGCCAAGGGAGGGGAGAGGAAGAACAAAGCCATCAGGCTCAGCAACCCTCCAAACATGGACGCATAAGTTGCGGCAAAAATTGCCTTGGCTCCCTCCCCCTTCTTGGCCATTGGGTAGCCATCGAAGGCAGTCGCAATCGAGCCAGGAGTCCCCGGGGTGTTAATCAGGATGGCTGAAAAACATCCTCCGTAAATAGCGGACATATAGATCGCGCCCAGGATAGCCAGCCCGGAAACAGGACCCATGACAAAGGTAAAGGGAACCAGCAGTGCCACTCCCATCGTTGCGGTTAAACCGGGAAGGGCTCCGATGGCCAGCCCTCCTGCTGTCGCCACAGCAATATAAAACAGGTTTTTCAAACTCAGAATCGTTAAAAGCCCTTCGAACACCATATCGGTAATGCCTCCCAGCCAGCGAAAATTTGCCGGGATGAACGATCACTTAGAAAATGGATTTCGTCCAGCGGTGACGGTAAGGATGCCCGTATCGTTCTTCGGCTACGTTGTTGGACTTAGGAACTAAACGTAACCCTTCACCCCGAAACGGGCTTCGTAACCGTGACCCTAAACCGGTTTTCCCTGCATTCCCATTTCTTCCGCGTTACTTTTTGAACCCGAACTCGGCCAGGAGCTTTTTGTAGTACTCTGTTCTTTTCTTGATTTGGTCATTGTATTCATCCGGACCCCACCACAGGAGATCAAAACCCATCTCGGCCATCTTTTTCTGGAAATCCGGATTGAAATTGATCTTCTTAAAGACATTGGCCAAAATCTCAACGGCTTCCTTGGAAGTTCCCGGGGGTGCTGCCACGCCCCGGTAAGACCCTTCCACGACGCCCTGGTATCCGAGTTCCTTAAAGGTAGGCACATTAGGAAGCACTTTGGAACGCTCCTCCGAGCAAACAGCCAGAACACGGACCTGATCTCCCAGTTCGACTGCCTGGGTCGGGTGGCCGACAATGCTGGAGACATGTCCTCCCAACACGGCCGGCTTGGTTGCTCCAGAACCGCTATAAGGGATGTAGGTTAATTTGATTCCCGCTGCCTTCTCGAAAAGCAGATAGGCAAAATGTGTTGAAGCCCAAGTTCCAGTACCGCCGATGGTCACCACACCCGGGTTCTTTTTTGCGAAATCAACAAGGTCGCTCAGGGTCTTGAAGGGGCTGTCT
This sequence comes from Thermodesulfobacteriota bacterium, assembly GCA_035454825.1. Taxonomy (GTDB): domain Bacteria; phylum Desulfobacterota; class BSN033; order BSN033; family UBA1163; genus DATIGG01. Next base: position 2,714 of record DATIGG010000026.1, read on the forward strand.
TTTCTGACAACCAGGCAGGACGGCGTGTATTGGAAACACGCGATTCGAGTCAAATCCTCCGTCTTATACCCCGTGTCTGCCCTCTGGAGGGGCTGCAGGATGGTGTGAGGTTCGTTCACCCCCGCAATCGTATAGCCATCTGGCTTCGTCCTTACAAGTTCCGACCAGCAAACAGAGCCGCCCCCTCCTGTCTTGTAGGTAATAATGATTTTGGTTTTCAGGTCTTCTTCCAGATACTTCTGTTGCATGCGTGCTGTAATGTCCGATTCCCCTCCCGGGCTGAAGGCGATCAGATACGTGATCGGTCTGTCTGGGTACCCGGCCGCAAAAACGGGGGCAGTGATGAAAATAAGGAAGAATGGGAAAAGGATCCTCAGAAAAATTCGTGCCTTAAACCAATTCGATCTCATTTTAACTTACCTCCTTTGTCCTGGTTTGATTTAACCTCGATGGACCATGATTAGTCTTCCTGCTTTCGCAGTCCCTCGGTTGTAGGATGTATATCCAAAGGACCGGGGCGGTCTCTCCGGAGAAAACTTGAAGCAGCGCCTTTGACCGACGAGCCACTGGGTAGATGCCCTTAAAACGCTTTTCTTCAGCGCTATCGGCTGATTGCCCTCCTTCTAATGATCTGCATTTCAAGGTTTCGGAGGAGAGACCACCCCGGCCCGGTCTGAGAGGTTAATCCAGACCTTCCTCATCTGCCTTTGGGAAAAGCTTTTTTTCTATTGCGTGCGGCACGTCCCAGAAATTGCCTGGCTTCTCCCTGAATTGATCTCCCAACCCCATCTCGACAGACCTTCGAAAAAACTCCTGGGTGCCCCGGGTTATCAGGGGATCAACGCCAATCTCCTGCAAGGTTTCAACGACCTGCACCATTTCGTGGTACCGCCTCTCACAGGCCAGGGGATGAGTCATGATCCAGTTTTGGGCCACTCGATTAAAGGCATGTTTTGTCATGAAATCGATGATGTCCTTCCAGACATATTCGGCAACACCCGCGCGCATTCCAGCCACCAACATTTCCAGCAGAAGACATTCTACCCCCTTCGAAAAGACGCTCCGGATCATTTTGACCCGTGAAGCATCACCGATGTTGGGCGAAAGGTACCTGAGATTGACCAGTCCCAATCGGTTCATCTGTTGCGAGAACGGCCCAGCCTCCTTCCCTGAGACGAGGATAGTGGCTTTTGCGCCGGCCTCGCCAATCGCACTCAGGATAGCACCCTCGATGAAATTAGCGTGGAAAGGCTCGATCGTCTGCGAGATCTTGATCTTCACGGAGGGTGAGGTCGAATTCATGTCAGCGTAGGTCTTGCCCGAACGGAGAAAGGGAGCAACCTTCTGAGCGACCCCAAGGGCGATGTGGGCAGCCACCGTGGACAGGATGATGTCGCACATCTGGATAAGGTCAGGCAGAGGAAGAAAGACAATCCCTTGCTCTGGTTCTTTGTCCACAATGTCGTAATAAAAAACCTCCACTCCCTTTTCCTTCATTTCCCTTGAAAAGGTTCTTCCAACTTCCCCAAACCCAATGAAACCAACCTTTTTCATATCCATGGTTCACCTTAAATCCACACCACGACGGTCATCAACATCTCTAATCCTTCGGTTATGATTATGCTCAGAGAACCTATGCTCAGGATCGGGGTGGTCTCTCCGGAGAAAACTTGAGGCGGCACATTTGAGCGATGAGCCACGGAGAAGATACCCTTAAAGCGGCCT